>CAYNJB010000105.1:0-4044 GCA_964397515.1 uncultured Nitrosopumilales archaeon
ATTAACGGTGATTACATAAAAATTCTAATTATTTCCATCTTTAGTGGTTTCTTTGGTGCGACGGTCGACAGTTTATTCGGCGCAACTATTCAAGGCTCTTATCGCTGTAAAGTTTGTGGGGTGCAAACTGAAAACCAACTCCATCATGATGAACCCACCAAATTGTTTAGAGGCTTTTCCTTTGTAGGTAACAGTGCTGTAAACTTATTTTCAACAAGTGCTGGCGCTGTGTTTGCCACTATTCTTTTTATTATTCTCTGAGTCTATGAAAATCTTTTTATTAACTCATTCTCTAATTGATTGATATTTACTCTAATCTGTGACATATCATCTCTGTCTCTAACCGTAACTGTGTCATCTTCCAGGGTTTGATAATCAATAGTTATGGATATCGGCGTCCCAATTTCATCCATCCGCCTGTATCTTCGGCCTATAGATCCAGATTCGTCATAAAATACTTCAATTTTTTCCTTCAATTTTCTCTCAATATCTTTAGCTGTTTTTCTAAGTTTGTCTTTATTAAACAATGGAAATATTCCTGCTTGAATAGGTGCAATTGATGGTTTAAACCCGATTACTGTTCTTCCATCAGTATTTCTAATAGTGTGCTCTAGCAATGTGTATAAACTGCGATCTATTCCCATAGATAACTCAAATACATTAGGTAACACTTTCTCTTCGCCATCTAAAACTGTTAATTCTTTTTTGCTTTCTCTCGAATGTCCTCTTAGGTCATAATCTCCCCTATGATTGCAGGCAACAAGTTCAACCCACCCCAAACTTGTTTCGACTTCGAAATCATACGCAACTTTGGCATAAAATGCTTTCTCATCATCTCCTAATCTTCTGAACCTTGTTCTCTCAATGTTTAATCCTAAACTTCTGTAGAATTGTTGAAGAATTGCTAGATAATAGCCTATAATCTGATTTGGGATAAATTCTCTCTGAATTGCGTCTTCTATTGATATTTCTTTTATCTTATCTTCATTGATAAGGATTCTAATAGTTTCATTTTTTATTTCATCATATTTCTGTATCTCATCTTTTTCTGGGTTAAAGAAAACCTCTATCTCCGCTTGATAAAACTCGCGTAACCTCATGAGGCTTTGTCTTGGCGCTATTTCATTACGAAAACTCTTTCCAAATTGCGCAAAAGCTATAGGAAGCTTGCATCGCATTACCCTAAATAGTCTAGGAAAATCTACAAAAATGCTTTGACATGTCTCAGGTCTTAAATAGACTTCTTCATTTGAAGGCCCAATTCCTAGCTTAAACATCATGTTGAATTTATCAATACTTCCTAGGCTTCCTCCACAGCTTGGGCATTTCATTTCTTCTTGAAGAATTATTTTATTCATATCCACAGTTTTCATATTCTCCGGGATTATTCTGCCTGTCTTTTCTTGGATCAACCTATCGGCGCGATGTGTCGCTTTACACTTATTGCATGATACAATCGGGTCTTCGAAGTTCTGCAGGTGACCTGATGCAACAAAAACACTTCTAGACATAACTTGGCTTCCGTCTATCTCTAACATGTTATCACGTCGTACTAGTTTGCGTCTCCATAGATCTAAGAATCTATTTTTTAGTAAAACACCTAAAGGCCCATATTCCCAGAATCCTGCAGGGGCATCAGAGTATAGTTCTGAACTTGGGAGAAGAAAGCCTCTACCAAGCATTAATCGGAATACTTCTTCGTAGCTCATCAAGGAAAAGCGGCTTAATCTTATCTCTTAAATCTATTGGCTGATTAATATATCTAAAAATTTTCTATTAGTAACTATTGAACCAATAAATTATTTTTGTATAGTCGGTGAACATTGAATCATGCTTTTTGTTTTCTCAATTTTGAATGATGAATCAAATGACAGTTTTGTTCCACATTTATTGCATCTTCCATGGTGTATCTTCAATATATCTCTGGGTGATTTTAACTCCATATTCCAATAAAGTGTCGACCCGCATGAATCACAAACTACCTCTAACGGCATATTTCTATTGTTGTCATTATTAGATAAGTGGATGTGGGTAATTAAATTCTGTCATTCAGGTCAAAGAGTATTAAGTTGATAATCTCGTATGCCTAGTTCTTATTATGGAAATTAATAACCGTTGCGTACTCTTTCTCTATTTATGATGTTCTTCCTTTTATATTCATTCAAAATGTCTTTTGGATCTAACTTTAACTCAATCGATGCTTGTATAACAAAATGCCATATGTCTATGAGTTCTTCTTTTGCTTTCTTTTCATCAAATGCTTTGAAGATTTTCCACCATTTCCAAGATGTAAGATCCTGCAATTCAACTGCCTCATGAATTATTGCTGTGCAAAGGGCCGCTACCCTCTCTTCTTTTCTTTTAGGGTATCTTTCAAGTTTAGTTTGAGCTAAATATTGTTTCTGTATTTGAATTATCTCATCTAAAGTATCCAAATCTATGACCCCGTATAATATATTTTTATTTAGATCTGTTTACTTATATGGTCCTTCTTTACCCTCTGATGAATTATTTGGGCGCTTTATCTGCTCGCTAGGCATTCTAAACTTCTTATCAGGCGATGTAATCGCTATCTTGTTTGAAACCGCAATATTATAATGTGGTGATCCATCAGGGTTTTTATAATTCACTGCAATACCTGCCCTATCTATATCTACCCTTATTTTTACTGTCGCTCCGTCTTCCAGCCTAAAAGTAACTATGTCACTTGCTATAGGTTTAGAGTCAAGTTGTTTAAATTCAATTTCATCTGGCATCTAAAGTCGTTCCACATTGTTTATTATACGCCTTAAACTTAACTATACCCTAAAACAAAAAATGGTTAAAATTGATTAAATTTACAAATAAAAATGCTAAAGTCATATCCAGCCCTAATCTCTTGGAAGAAACGTAAAAATAAAACTGATGCTGATTAAAAAACTCGTCTATAGGACTTAAAACATTATTTCATTAATGTTTTCTATTTGTCAATTAATGTAGAGCTAAATGTATATTATTCTTGACTCTTAGTTTATTAATGTTATGTGTTCTACTTTTTTTTAGAATTTAGATGAATGAAAGAAAAATGCGTCTAATATCTGAAGATCTCGCTGATATTATCCGGGATGACGACAATTTATTTCTAAAATTTAATGGTTCTGAAAACTGCATGCAATATACTTTTGCTAAATCAAATAAAATCTTATATGCATGGGATGTCTAAAAATATTATCTAAGTATTATTGTTGATTTATTTAATTAAGAATATACTCCATGATCGCCTCATCTGAATAATAGTGGTCTTCTATTCTTCATTCTGCATGTATGTATTACAAACAACTTTAAGAATGACTGAATATAAGATGTAACGGTATAATTATGTCTGTATATAAGATCCTAAAAATGTCTGGGGGGTCTCCCAAAAGCTGGGAGCAAGCTGTTCAAAATGTGGTGAAGAAAGCTGCAAAAGATTATCCTGATATTAGTCGATTATACGTGGAAAATTTTAGCTGCAAAGTTGTGAAAGGAAAAATAAAAGAATATCGCGCAACTGCCAAGATAATGGCAAATATATAATTATAATCTAATTCCGCTATATATTTGACTCCATTCTCTTATTAATTATCAAAATTATTTTCTCATAAAATATCTTTTATATTCAATTAACATTCAGATAAATTCCGATAACCACAAGTATTAACGCCAACCAAACCTTAATGCTCACTCGCTCAATTCTCTGTAAAAAGAGATATGTAATCGCAACAGTAAAAACTGGTGATATCGTGTTTACTATTGGAAGAATTATTATTACTCTCCCGATATCTATTGCGATATATATGCTAATAATCGCTAAAGAGACCACTGTTCCTTGTACCACGAAAATCTTTAACAAAGCTAAGTCATTCTTAATTTTTAAAATCCTTCTTTTTGGTATTAATACCGCTATCCACCCTATTGATGAAATAGCATACGATATGAATGTCGCAGCAATTGGTGAAAAAGTTCCAGCTAATCCTTGAGCTATAAAAAAAGTGGCAATCGCTCTTAAAAGAGCAGCCTCCACTG
>CAYNJB010000106.1:0-3998 GCA_964397515.1 uncultured Nitrosopumilales archaeon
TCTCAAGTATTCCGTCTGGTGACCCAGCTACGATAAATGAGACAACTGGGATAGCTGCTTTGAGCGCCTTCTCCTCATCTTTGTTTACTGAAAATGATGTATATGCAACTATGTCCACTGAGTCAACTGGTTTATTAGCTGAAAGGGCGCCTTCTTTAACTGCTCTCACAGCGTTCTCTAGGTCATGTGGGTGAGACGCATTGATAAGCGCACCGTCGCCTACCTCCCCTGCAAGTTTTAGCATCTTTGGTCCTTGCGCTCCAACGTATATCGGTATCTTTTGCCTGACTTTGAAAGCTAAGTTTGCTGCTTGAATTTTGAATACTTTTCCCTCAAAGTTCTGCACTGCGTTTCCAGAAGTTAAAGATCTGATAATGTTGATGGATTCACGCATTGCAGATAACGGTTTTATGGCTTCAACTCCTGCCTGTTGTAGAGTGGTTAGGTCTCCAGCGCCTATTCCGCATATTGTTCTTCCTGGACCAATCTCGTTTAACGACGCTACAGCGCCTGCTGTTGAAATTGGGCTTAGAAGATATGGGTTAGTTACACCGGTTCCAACAATAATCTTATTGGTGTGGGCTAAAATCATTGAAAGTGTAACGTATACATTTCGGTTGATGAAGTGATCTGTTATCCACAGATTGTCAAATCCGCCTCTTTCTGCTTGAATTGCATAATATGTTGTCCTCCAATATACCTCTTTAGGGACAAACTCTATACCAAATTTCGTCATTTTATTCACCAGTCTCTTACTCCGCCTTAAGAGCCCTAGTTAGCGCCTCGGCTGCCTCTGAAAAACCTGCTTCAGCCAGTTCCTTAGAAGTTGCATCAGCATCCATCTTTGCCGCTGCCTCAAGAAGAATCGTCACACCGTCTTTATCTGCTAACCTGTCTTTTCTCCAATAATGCAGAAAGTCCCTTACCAGTTCACTAGGCACTTTATTTGCTCCTTTTGATTTTAAAAGAATATCGACTAGGCGGTCAACAATGCCCGGGTTGCTCTCCAAAGAAATCTTTTGCACTACTTCAGAAATATCCATACTTATTCTACACGCCCTTCCTAATGCGTTCTAATAAGGATTAATGTTTCCGAGCTAACCCACATTATCTCCTGTAAACAAGTTGAACCCGAGGCGGTCTAAACAAACTCACTCTAAGGATACAGCAGAAATACTGATAAGAAAGAAATTATTGTAACTGAGGAATATGAGCGTTATCAAAACCGTGAACTTGACTAAAAGCTTCGGAGCGATAAAGGCGGTAGATGATCTTAATTTGGAAATAGACGAGGGTAAAGTATTTGGATTGAAGGTCTAACCTGGTTGTATTTCTCATCATTCTGATCGAATTTTACTTGACTCGATCAGAGTTTCCCCGTCAAGTAATAACGTCCCTTTCACTGAAACCGTGTTGATATATGATCTACTTTGAATTTCTCCGCCAAAGAACTTGTTATTTCCAAAGCCTAATTGTATAGACCCTCTGACGACATTATCTTCCGCCTCACCACATAATTTCGCCTTGGAGTTGACTCCGACCCCCAGTGTTCCAAGAAAGTTAGAGGTACTATCTATAGCAAGTCTACGGCGAACCATTGGATATTCATAATCGTCAGCCAAATCTGTAACTTTTCCTCTTTGAATAACTGCCATCAACGGCTTTCTTAATTGACCAATGCTTTGAATGGACCCGTCAATAATAAACCGCCCTTTCGAAGTAAGCTCCTTAGGGGCCACTGCAACGAATCCTGCAGGAATAAACGCAATCTCTCCTTTTTCTCTTGCTAATCCAGTTCCAATAACCGGTTTCTTACCAATAAGATCTATCTTTACACTAGCGCCCCCAGGCGTCGTAATGGTGACTGACTTTGATGACTCAATCTTTCTAGCAATTACGTGAAGTTCATCTTCCAATACGTCATAATCTATCAAAACAGATCTCGTCAGACTTGATAAAGCGGTTCTAAACATACAAAGAACCCGCGTTCCACTCGACATACATTCATTAAAATTATTGTATGAAAAGGCTTCCCTACTGCAAGCAAAAACTATGTCCGCTGAACTCATTGATTCCACTATATGTTCAGGTAGGTCTCCTTCAGGTGATAATCCTGGGAAAGTAGTTATTCCAACCTTACCTTCAGATTCTTCAACAGCAAACTGTAAAGCCTCAATAATCTGAGGATCTTGTATTTTATCTGATATGATTAAAACTTCTTCTTTAGGCGAAACACCGGCACATGTTTCTACAATAATCTTAACCGCCTCCGACAGCATAACCATGTGATTATAATAAAAAGGGTTATACTAAACGATTGCTGATGGATCCGCATTTTTTAGACATTATATTCAAAGTTAGACGATGCAAGTTTCAAACAGCTGTTTTAGACGATTCCTGTCAATTAAATTATTTGAAAAAGCTGTAAAACTCCCGAGATATAATAACCTAATAAATGCAATCCTAGAAATAAACTTGGAAGTTCTCCAATACTCGTTGCCGAGGCTACTACTAGGCTTCTAAATAAACCAGTAAGAATAATCCCGAAGATCATTGAGCCCCAATATTGGGTTTAAAATATATCGTTGATATCACTTAATTGAACAAATGAAAACGAATTAAACATGATCTAAGATATATATTAATACTGAAAAGCTGTTGTAAACACGTTGCAAAATTCAGTGGATGAGTTAACAAATCGCGGTTTCCAGAAAACTGCTGATTTAAACAATAATTGGGCCTTAAAGCTACAAAAATGTTTCCAATCCTACTCTTGGGGCAAGTTAAACTTAGGCACCCGCTTTCTAAAAGGTCGAATCTCCCGTTCAGAAAATAACGTAATTCTCTTCGCACCGTTTTTAAAAATGGAGCTAGCTGCACACTATATCAGCGAAAGAGTGGGAATATACTATGTTGACTCCCTAGCAAAACCTAATCATTATGCCCAATATCTACCTATTGCCGCTAACTGTTTTGAGAGAGGTTGCTTATCCAATAAGGAACCTCCGCCAAGAAGTGAAGATCTAGTCGGTATCGCTAATTTCGGCGGCGCGGACACGATGCGTGGCTACGACAGAGTTTTTGCGTCACCACTGATATCCCAGATACCCAATGGAACAATAGGTGAAATCGAAAAAGTAGCTAATATTATCGGTGGAAAAACGGTTCAACATATTGACTCAGATTGGGCGTATGAAGTTGAGCCTTTAGCCTCTGTTCGGATACGATTTGCGTTTTGGAAAGGCGACGAGGAACTCTCATCTTACTTCTCTATCCTATTTGGCGGTGAGACAAATGATACAGGTATACCTCTTGAAGATCTAAAGGCGTTAACCTTTTTAACAATTTCCAGATTCGCCTCAGGGTATCGACTTGTATCAACACAAAATTCTTAACCGTTAGCATCGTTTTACCATCAAGATAGTTATTCCTATGGAAATTAAATAATGGGCTACATCACTAAATGTGGATTGTTGCCCCTCGTTTACATCTGTTTGTTGCAACTTTAACTCAGGTAAAATATGTGATTTCTGTGATATCGCGGATTATTAGAAAGAATATTATTTGAATAGATTTAATTTGATGTATATTCATCTTGAAGAAAATGTGAAATGAACCTATTTACCGCATACTAAGGTTTACTTCGATGAATACATCTTCAGGAACTTTTAGCCTCATTAGTTGCTTCATAGTTCTATCGTCTGCATCTAAATCGATTAATCTTCTATGAACCCTCATTTCCCATTTATCAAATGTTGCAGTGCCTTGTCCTGAAGGCGCTTTTCTAGTTGATACCTTTAACTTCTTAGTCGGTAATGGCTGAGGACCTTTAACCTTCACCCCTGTTTTCTCAGTTATCACTTTAATATCATTGCATACTTGTTCTAAATCTAATACGTTAGTACTTGTTAGCTTAATTCTGGCAAATTGAGGCAAGATTTTATCTTCCGATATCTAAGCCGCATCCATATAATATATATAGGCTTTGGCTAAACTCA
>CAYNJB010000107.1:0-3946 GCA_964397515.1 uncultured Nitrosopumilales archaeon
AAAATACTGAGATGAAAGATTATGGGGTTCAGAGAATATTTGGAAAAGATCGGAAAGAGTGGCGTTCTTCAAAAAGTAGATGTCGAGGTATCAAAGAAATTAGAGATCTCTGGAATCTTAAAGGAAACTGAGCCAACCCAAATAATGTTCAATAATATCAAGGAATCTGAATTTCGAGTCGCTGGCAATATGTTCTGCACCAAAGACGTAATCGCTGAGTACTTCGGTGTGACCCCCGCAGATCTTATACCCATGCTTTCCAAGGCTATATCTGAACGCTCAGAACCCGAGAAAGTTTCAGAAGCTCCTTGTCAAGAAGTTATCCAATCAAGTGTAGATTTAGACAAATTACCAATTCTTTTCCATTGCGAAAAAGACGGTGGAAACTATATTAGCTCCGCTGTTGTCATTACCCAAGATTCTGATCACTGTCAAAACATGGATTTTCACCGTGCAATGCAGTTTTCTAAAGATAAATTCGCGGTAAGAGTAGTTAGAGGCCGTCATTTTCACCAACTCTTGGAAAGAAACGACGAAATAGATGTAGCGTTTTGCATAGGGAATACGCCTAACGTTCTAATTGCTGGAGCAACTTCCGTAGATATAGGAATTGATGAGTTGCATATAGCAAACGCATTAGAGCCCTTCAAAGTTGTTAAAGCGTATTCAAATGACCTCTTAATTCCTGCTGAAACAGAATTTGTTTTGGAGGGACGTGTTTATTTGAAGGAAAGACACGCTGAAGGTCCTTTTGTCGACTTAACGGGAACATACGATACGATTCGAGAAGAACCTGTTTTTGAAGTTAAAAAGATCACTCATAGAAAGGATGCGATATGGCAAGCTTTGTTGCCAGGCGCACTTGAACACAGAATATTAATGGGAATGCCTCGGGAACCCACAATTTTCAATAAAGTAAATGAGAGCGGTGTGAAGTGCCTAGATGTAAACGTAAATCCCGGGGGATGTTCTTGGTTACATGCAGTCATTCAGATTGACAAAAAATCAGAAGAAGATGGCAAAAAGGCAATAGAAGGCGGCTTCGCCGGACATAGAAGCTGCAAACATGTTTTTGTGGTAGATAAAGATATCAACATTTACAATCCTATATCTGTAGAATGGGCGATGGCAACTCGCTTCCAAGGAGATGTCAGAATGATTATAAAAGACAAAGAAAAAGGAAGCAGTCTAGACCCTAGCGCTGAACCTGGAACAAACATGACTACGAAAATCGGGTTTGACTTAACCCAACCTCTTAAGGCCGAAGGAAGTTTTAACGTCGTAAAATATCCAAAAGTAGACTCCAAAAAATATCTTCGTCAAAAGGATTGAATGAGTATGAAACTAACACCGGAAGAGCAAGACATGCTGGATGGCAAGCATGGGAAAGCAGCTCAGAAATCCATGGAAATATTGACAGCGTTGGGCGAAATTTTTTATGCCGAGTGCATGCTTGATATTTGCAGTGTTCAGATAGCTGGGGTTTCCTACGCCAACCTTGGCGAAGCAGGGCTGGAATTCTTAAGCAAAATGGCTGAAGATGGAAAAGTTAAAGTTTTGACGACCTTAAACCCTGCAGGAATAGATCGCGAAAACTGGCAAGTATTAGGAATAAGTGAAGAATTTGTCAAGAATCAGATCCGCGTTATTGACGCCTTCGCCAAAATGGACATAATTACCACATGTTCGTGTACCCCATATTTTATTGGGAATGTCCCACATTTTGGACAACACATCGCATGGGCTGAAAGCAGTGCTGTCTGTTATGCAAACTCCGTTATTGGAGCTCGAACTAATCGTGAAGGCGGACCAAGTGCATTGGCTTCAGCTTTAACTGGGAAAACACCAAAATACGGTTATCATTTAGACGAAAATCGCCATGGCCAAGTTTCATTTAAGGTAAACGCTCAAGTCAAAGGCACTGACGAATTTGGCGTGCTAGGAAAAATAATCGGAGATAAATTAATTAAATTAGGAAAAAAAATACCGTTTATCACAGGAATCCCTTCCGCCACCGTCGAGGAGCTAAAGTCGTTTTGCGCATCTATTGCTACTTATGGCGGAACCGCATTATTCCACATGGAAGGCATCACTCCTGAGTTTGATAAATATCCGAAACCAAGTGGTAACGTTTCTGAGATTAACCAAGAGGACCTAGAAAAAGCCAGACTTGAACTTGTTGATGACGGCCTTGAAATAGATTTTGTTAGCATTGGTTGTCCCCACGCTTCAATTAATGAGCTAGAAAAAATCGCGAGTTTGTTGAAGGGAAAGAAAGTTAAGAAGGAGTTCTGGATTACTACAGCTCGACCTATAAAGAGAATCGCCGATGAAGCAGGTTACTCCAAAATAATTGAAGACGCTGGAGCAAAATTCGCAGCGGACACATGCTGCGTTGTAGCCCCAATAAAAGGACGCTTCAAGGGCATGATGGTAGATTCAGCTAAAGCATGCTATTATGGTCGTTCAAAGAACAAGTTCAAAGTAAAAATTGGGTCAATCGAAGAATGCGTCGAGGAGGCGACAAAATGAAGCTTAAAGGCCGAAAAATCTACAAAGGCATTGCAGAAGGAGAAGCGATTGCAACTAAAGATGGAATCTCATTCTTTGGGGGCGTTGATCCTGACACTGGCAAGGTTGTTGAGGTTGGGCACAAACTTGAAGGCCAATCAATTACTGGAAAGATTTTGGTATTTCCAACTGGCAAAGGTTCAACAGTTGGATCCTATACATTGTATAGGATGAAGAAAAACAACACGGCTCCAGCAGCAATAGTAAACGAGCAGATCGACACAATCATAGCCGTAGGTTGCATAATTAGCGAAATTCCATGCGTGGACAAGATTGACGTCAATAAAATTAAGACTGGGCAAAAACTGGTTGTTAATGGTTCAGAAGGGACTGTTGAGGTGAAATAGGTGGGCACTGGGAAAGGCTATGGAAAGACGATTCTTTTCGGAGAGCATTTTGTGGTCTATGGACTGCCATCAATCGCATCGGCGTTAGGGGCCTATACAACCGCTGATGTTAAGGAGGTCAAAGGAAACGGATGGACTATCAACGATCAGAGACCTGCCACTCCCGGCTACAAAGAAAAGAAAAACAATGAGGTAATGCAGTCAATTACTAACGTAATCAATCATCTGAAGGTGGATATTGAGAATCAAAGACTTGAAATATCTTTTGCCGGTGATTTGATTGCTGCAAGCGGAGTTGGTGCTTCTGCTGCTCAATGCACTTCTTTGGCTCGCGCTTTGAATGAGACCTTTAATCTTAATCTGGATGACGAAAAGATAAATGAGGCCGCCTATGAAGGCGAGAAAGCATACCATGGAACACCTTCTGGTATAGATAATACAGCCTCCACTTATGGCGGTTTGATCTGGTTTGTAAGAAACTTGGGTACGGGAAAGAATACAATGGATCTCCTGCAATCACCGAGAAAGATGTTAATCGCAATAGCAAATTCAGGAATAACAGCCTCAACAACAGAAGTAGTCGCTGATGTCAGGCGGTTAAGAGAAGAAAACCCTGAAAAATTCGAAAAGATTTTTGGTGAATATAGGAAACTGGTAGAAGCAGCAAAAAAGGCTCTGCTTAAAGGAGATATTGCTACTATCGGTAATTTGATGAATAAAAATCACAAAATGTTACAGCAGATTACGGTATCAGGAGAAACCAATGATGAATTAGTAGAAATATCTTTGGAAAATGGGGCGATTGGCGCCAAATTGACAGGAACTGGTCGAGGTGGCTTGGTAATAGGTCTAGCTGAAAATGAGGCCACACAAGAAAAAATCGTCAATGTTATAGAAAAAAAGGGATATAGTGCTTGGAGAACAACGATAGGATAAGCGTAATTAATTTAGCTAGAGCATGGCTTCATAAGAGCATTCAATTATCAAATTAATCATCTACCTGGACTTATACCATATTCAGTATGTGT
>CAYNJB010000108.1:0-1407 GCA_964397515.1 uncultured Nitrosopumilales archaeon
GAATTTTCTAGAAAAGCTATTGAAGTACTAAAAAACAGCACAGTTAACAAAAAGCGAATCGATTCAGGTTTAATGCCCGGAAACGCAATATTATTAAGAGACGCAGGAAGTGAGCTCCCAATCATATCATCTCTTAATAGTCGTCTTAAGAGAAAGTGTGCTTGTATAGCTGATATGCCTGTAGAGCGAGGAGTTGCAAAAATAATCGGAATAGATAGTTATGCGGCAGGAGATTTGAGAAATTATGTTCATAAAGCAAGAAAAACTATTGAACTTTTGAATAAATATTCAATAATATATGTACATTTGAAGGGTCCTGATGAACCTGGCCACGATGGTGATTCAAAAAAGAAAAAGAGATCAATAGAAGAAATTGACTCAGATTTCTTCGGCACTCTCATCCCCAAATTAAATCTCAATAACACTGGTGTAGTAGTTTCAGCGGATCATTCAACTCCTTGCATTCTAAAGGGGCACTCATCAGACAATGTTCCATTACTGATATCTGGAGGATCTACTAGCCGTGATAGCGTGTGTAGATTTACAGAAAAATTGTGTTCAAGCGGAAAACTAGGCCAACTAAATGGAACATCTGTTCTTTCGAAAGCAATAAAAATAATAGAAATTGATCACAAATAGGATTAACTTATTATTCCAAATTCTATAAAACCCATAATTTACAATTATTTTTCTGCAATCAATATCTCAATAGTTGAGACATTCCTAACCTGTCCTGCCTCACCTAATTGTTCAGTATCAATTTTTATGTTTTTGACATCGTATTTGTTATTTCCTAATCTTTTAACTACTATTTCTGCTACATCAACCGCCCTCGAAATAACCATCCCTCTTGCTTTGATCATTATTTCTCCAGTTTGGCCCAACTGAATTATTGATGACATAGCATAGCTCATAATTGGTTTTTTTCCAACGAAAATATTACTGTATTGACCAGATTCTTGATCCACTTTTCCTTGCTGACCGTTCTCTGTTTCAGGGGGTGTTTGTGTGTTGGTGTCTGGGGATTCTGCTTTAGACTTTTTTGTCTTCTTACTCTTTCTAGGCATGTTTTTTCATCTATTATAAAACAAAATAAAATATTTGATATATAACTTTATTCTTAATAATATATTATTAAATTAAGATGTCGATCGGAATATCTTGAAATTTATTATTGGGTAATATTCGCCTTATTGATATTGGTAAAACTTTTAACACTAACTCACTTTTTGCTAAATCTATTGAACTTCTTATCTCTGGTGTTACTTCAACGAATGGGGGTGCACCTAAAGATAGTTGCAGAGCTCTAGTCCCAATAATTCTTGCTTTTTCAAATCTAGTAAGCTTAGGTGGTCCAATTAATTTTTCTGTTTTCGGTTTCTTTATTTTAGCTTTTTCTGTTTTCGG
>CAYNJB010000108.1:1507-3926 GCA_964397515.1 uncultured Nitrosopumilales archaeon
GTCCAATTAATTTTTCTGTTTTCGGTTTCTTTATTTTAGCTTTTTCTGTTTTCGGAATTTTTGATTTAGCCATAGTTTAAGCACACACAAATCTTACCTAATCTTTGTAGCGTCTAAAAATAAGCGATTTGTTGATAAAAATAATGTTAAAATGATAATTTTTTCTCTCATAACAAACAATGTATAACAGACAAAATAAAGACCTATATTAATTTTTAAAAAAAAGAGTCTTTTCTATATAAAAATTGACTTCACCTGTAAAAAAAGGAAAGAAACGGATACATAACGATTAATCTAAAAAACAGTTAGTTCATTCGCCCCCAAAAAACATTGTACAATCTTAGAGTTAACATGGAACAAATATCCATGTTCAATCGTATAACAATTTAGAATCTATGCATATTCTGAACTAATTACTTTATCTGCTACCCTATTCATAGACTCTGGTTATGGTCATCGTACATTCTGAAACGGTAAAATCCGATTTTGAAGGAACTATAATCAATATTGAAACTATCGGAGATTTCAGTAATTATCCTTATTCTAGAAAATATCAAAACATAACACCTGTGATTCTTGGTTATATAGATAAGAATGGGTGGAAGATTCATTGTGCGGAAAATAATAATTCAATAAAAGAAATTAAATATATTATTACTGAATTAGTTTCTAGCTTAGAAAGGCCCTTCTATGCTTTTAATTGCGATTTTGAAAAAGGTGTATTTTTTCAATCATGTAAACTACAAATTGACTTTAGAGAACTGCAAGAAAGAAAGTTTGAATCCAAAAAGGCGGCAGTATCTTCATTAAAACTTGAAAATTATAACGACCCATTTAATGATAATGGTAAAAAATGTAAAATATCTTGGGAAAATGGAAATACCGAAGATGCAATAAAACATAACAGAAGTTGTTTACTAAAAGAACGTGATATCTTGTTAAAGCGAGGATACCACAAGACATAAAATCTCTAATTCACATCACTTCTCTGTTGTCATCTGTCTCAAAGATTCCAATTGTAATATCAATTGAGGGAAAAGACCATGTTCAAGCTAACATATTTCGGCATCTCGCCCCAATAACAATCAACTCCATAATAAGAGGAATGCCTTTGGAAGGCCGAGTTATAAGAAATGGTGATGTTTTTATTTATTTTCAAACTCGTCTTAGGGTGGGACAAGAAAAACCTAAAAGTCATTTTAAGAAGGGTGATATCGCCTTTCTTCCTATAACTAGTTCCATATTTTTTTTTCTAAAGGATGCAAAGATGAAGTCTCCGATGAACCTAGTTGGAAAGGTCACAATTAACACTTCATTGTTAGAAGGCGCCAAGTCTGGTTGTATTCTAAAGGTATATTTGGATGAATCTCCAAGTTATGCAAATGATTCAGCTAATTAATTATTGAGCATTAATTATAGCGGTTTAAACCCTGTTTTTACTTCATAACAAGCTAGCTATATGGGCAAGAGGTAATGTTTTAATGGGTAAAAAAAAAGTTAACACTCTTGTTTTTTAAGTACTTCTGACTATTTGAAGCTAAAAAACCATCCTATAACTACCCAAAATATGCCAGTAAACTAAGACTTGGAATGAATAATCCAATATTAACAGAACCGCAGGACTTTGAACCCATTTAGGTTCAAAACCAATTTCTCTAAATAATCAACTAACGTGGATATATTACAAAAAGTAAAAAAAGTTTGGATGTTATATTGTGGAGAATGCTTTTTGTAATTCACCGTTTTCGTCATATCCGATAGTCTTCTTTTCGAAATAGTTTATCATCGTTGACCTATCCTTTTGAGGTGAATTAGTAAGAATTTGGTGATATATATCCTCCCAAGTTATTCTAATAAAGTTCATGCGCGGGGTTTCCTTTATATGAGTCCTAAAAATAGACTCAATTTCCTTCTCACGTTCAGATAATACTAAATTGACTAGGAAAAAATTTAAACCCATCTTGGCGGCCATCCATGTTCCGAGTAGCCAGAATCGCATTAACTCATATTTCATCTCAGTTTTAGCTATCAGTTTATAGGATGATTTGAAGACCTTAGAAAACCAATTACCTCCGCCAATTAGATATTTCTTATAATTATATTCCTGGCGTGGTTTAGTCTTGTTTGTTGCAGTAAGCTTAGTCTCAATGAAGAACAACGCGTTATTAGTTTTAATTATGATGTCAGGTTCAGAACTTCTATGAATATCTTCACCGAATTCGTTTCGGGCTTTATTTAACTCAGACCAACTTGAATCTTCTTTTCGGCTATACGACCAATAAATGACTTCACGTGACACTATTGGAGTGTTGAAAATATGACTCAAAAACTGGGATATCAGATTATGCTTTTCCAAATACCTAAAAACATTCCAGATAACTGCGTCTTCGCTATTATCCCTTGCAATTCTGTTCTCACG
>CAYNJB010000109.1:0-3911 GCA_964397515.1 uncultured Nitrosopumilales archaeon
AATTTGAGGCGCAAAAAGAAATGGCTGAAAAAATTTCTTCCGAAGAATTTGGAGTGTCAAAGATTCTATTAGCAGCCAAAGATGGCGGCATTGATGGAATCCTGGGAAGAATTAGAGATCTTATTAAATACGAAAAAAAATATGAGTCAGCAGTTCTTGCAGCAGTGGGTTCATGGATAGATGCGTTAGTTGTTTATGACATTAAAACTATGCTCAAAGTAGCACAATTTGCGAAAAAGCTGAAAATAAAAAGGTTAATGATCATACCAATATCAGAGATTAAAGGATCAACTAAAATAACTCCAAAAAAACAAACTGTCAACAGAATAATTGGACATCTATCAGAATATGTTAAAACTAGAGATGATATTTCGGACTTAATTAATTTTATTTTAGGCGATGTATACTTAGTTCGAACTCCAACAGATGCTTTTCAAACTTCTCAAGATGGTTTGAGAGCAGTAACTTTAAAGGGATACTTGTTTGAACCCAAAGGAAAAGCTTTCACATTAGGATTCACTGCGGAATTGGAGTCTATATCATCGATTGTGAAAAACAGTGAATCAATAAAAACAGTAAAAGATGCGCTTTCATCTCTGAATTCATTAATGTTAAGAAGGAAAAACGATTTGATTCAACTTGATAAACAATTAAGAGACTTATCTAAAGACAAAACTAACAAGAGAGTTACAATTGAGAAAATGAAATTAGAGGGGGCTAATATATCAAAGTCATTAGTTAGATATCAAAAGTTAAGAGAAAAAATTGGAAAAAAATTGGAAAAATTGACCAAGGAACCTGAAGTACTACAAAAAAAACATGACAAACTGGCAGCTGCAATATCAACAACACAGAGGAACTATAATAAATTGGATCAAAAAATTAATGAAGATGATCTTGGGGCGCTCAGTGAGTCAGTTAGGAAAATTAATGAGAATGTAGATGCGCATCAAGAATCTGTTGAGATAACCATAAGTAAAATAAGGGAGCTGCTTACAGATTTGGCGAAACAAAAAGGCGAATATGAACATAATGTTAACCCACAGCTGAAACTACTTAACAAAAGAAAAGAAGATTTTGGGAGTGAACTTGAAGAGAAAAAATTATCAACAACAGAAAAACGAATGAAAATTGATAATATGTCTAAGAACCTTGAAGCGTTAAGAGTTGTAGAGAATGAGCTTTTAGGTCAATCAAAGAAATCCCGCCCCAAAATAGAGGAATATGATAGCAGAATTAGGCACAAACGATCACAAGAAAGCGCTTTAAGAAGATCTATGGGAGTTGTAGAAAAAGAAATATTTGTGGCTAATAGAAACATTGAGACACAATTAGAATCCCAGAAGAAATATGTAGGAGAATTGTCATTCTATGGGTATTCAGAGCCTATTAATTATTTTGAGGGGTGTGAGGAAGTTTTAAAAAATTTAAACAGTGATTTTGATAGTCTACGCAATTCAGTTAATCTTTTAGCCGATTCACAATATAGAGAAGTCTATACAGGATACAAAAATCTTTCAGTTAGAAGGAATCAACTTGAAGGTGAGCGAGGTAAAATAATTCAGTTCATAGAAAGCGTGGAAACGGAGAAAAAGAAGGTGTTCTTAGATACGTTTGAGAGAATTGATAAAGAAATTAGAATCGTCTTCTCAAAGATAACTAGAGGCTCTGCCTGGCTTGAAATTGAGAACCCTCAAGAAATTTTTAATAGCGGAGTTTTTCTTACGACACAGTTCCCTAACAAAATACCTAGGGAATCAAGCGCAGTCAGCGGAGGAGAAAAAACAGTCTCAGCCGTTTCATTCATTCTCGCGATTCAATCAGTATATCCCTCACCATTTTATTTATTTGATGAAATAGATGCTCACCTCGACGTAGTGAATTCAGAGAGACTTGCGAATCTACTTAAAGAAAGATCGGCACAATCCCAAATAATAGCAATATCATTAAGGGACTCAATTGTTTCAAAAGGCTCAGTAGTGTATGGAGTTTACCAAACTAAAGGGGTTTCACAAGTTATTAGGTATAGACCGGGATTGGAGGCACCGATAAAGAATGTTCCAAGATAGAGAAGCAATTTCGAAAGATCCGTTAAATTTACTTGTAAATCCAGATCTAATCAGAAAACAAAAACCGTGGCAAGTTGACTTAACACATATACTTGATTTATTCATAAAACTGCTGGAAAAACTGGAAACACCGGATCTCAGACTTTGTGGTTCTGCAGCGGTATCATCAGTATTAATATACCGACTAAAAGTTGAAACATTATTTCTTTTCGAGAAATTACGCAGTGAAAAAAGACCCATAGACATTGAAGATCTGCCTCATAGTTTATCTTTACCTATCAGATATGAACTTCAATCATCAACTATTGACGAATTAATTCATGCATTACATCGTTTAATCGAAGAATCAGTCACAACACCTGAGAAAACAGCTCAACATCCGAAGATACTTCAACCTGAACCTGAATTTAACATTGAGCAATATGTTGTGAAAATTAAAGAGAACTTAGATATATTTAGAAAGGATTTATTGGGAACACTTGAAATAGAAAAGAGTATACAATTTGGGGATTATACAAACAAGATGGATTTATTAGAGCAATCTAGAGCGTTCATATTCATTCTATTTTTAGCTATGGAAGGAGTTATTGTTTTAACACAGTTTCAAGAAGAGATAATGATTACTGGAGCTTTATGAAATGAATGAAGAAAAAAAAGAGTTACAAAATAGAATTGAAGCAGCTTTGTATATTTCAGGTCGGCCACTTTCCCCAGAAGAGTTAGCAAAAGCAGCAGGTATAACATCAACTAGAAAAGCCGTTAGATTAACTTCAGATTTAGCTAAAACAATAAATGATAAGAATAGAGCCATAGAGATAATTGAATATTCTGAAAGAAGATTTGCAATGCAGCTGAGAGAAAAATATTCAAATTTAGCAAAACGTTTTTCCCTGAAACCATTATTACTGCAATCTGCGTTGAAAACATTAACATATATTTCAATTTATCAACCCATCTCTTCAAAAAACTTAGCTCAAAAGAGAGGAGCACAAGTGTATCAACAACTAAAGCATCTTGTAAAACTAGGATTTATTGGATGGGAGCCAACTGGAAGAACAAAGACATATAGAACCACCCGCAGGTTTTCGGAGTATTTTGGCCTTAGCCCAGAGATAGAGATGTTAAAGAAACAACTTGCGGCTAAAGGCTTAACAAAGACAGTTTAACCGCAACATTTTATTACTCAATTAAACAAAGCAGAACCTACGTTCACGGGGGAAAATTGGAGTGATAAAATCAAAAGAAAATTTAAGGAAAAGAAAAACTAGCGGAGGACAGAAGAGAGCAGCCAGATCAAGACGCAAATTTGAACAAAATGAATATGCCGCAGAGACTACAATTGGAAAAGAGAAAATAGTTGTAAAAAGAACATTAGGAGGAAATATCAAGATGGGTTTAAGAAAGACAGAATTTGTTAACGTTTTTGATGAGAGTACAAAGAAAATTTCTAAAGTGAAGATCATATCTGTTGAAAATAATCCGGCCAACAGAGATTATGACAGAAGAGGGGTAATTACTAAGGGAACACTAGTTCAAACAGAATATGGAAGCGTGAGAGTTATTTCAAGACCGGGGCAAGACGGTGTGGTTAACGCGGTTCTTATGAAGTAGCGATAAAAGTGAAAGACTACGATCACATAATTATTTGGTTAGATTATTTTGATTCAAACATATCTCGGGCTAAAGGAAGACGGATACCTACAAATAAGGCTGTAAAATCACCAACACTTGAAGAACTCAAGAAAGCAGTTGAGAGATTAGGATACACTCCGGAAATTGTTAAAGCTCATCACCCTAAGAGAAGCCAAATAGTATCTGGATATATCTCAATAGACCGCAAAG
>CAYNJB010000110.1:0-3910 GCA_964397515.1 uncultured Nitrosopumilales archaeon
CATTTCAGATTGGGCTTAAAGAAGCCTTATCAATGTAATAATTAAAAGAATAACAGATATAGATCAACGTGGCTCAATAATATCCACAGAGCCATCAGTCTTTGCTTTGAATATCTTATCTAGAGGTATCGAAAATAAACCGGAATCAATTACACCAGGTATCTCTTTTATTTTTAGATGTAAAGCTATAGGGGTTTTTACTGTGCCAAAATCCACATCATAAATCAGATTCCCATTTTCTGTAAAGATAGGATATCCTTTTTGATTAGCTCGTAGGATAGGGGTCCCACCAAGCAGTTTTAGACTATTAGAAACAGAGACTCTAGCAAAGATGTGTGTTTCTACAGGTATTTGCTTATCTAAAAATTCAGCGAATTTTGATTCGTCAGCTAAAATTATGCGTTTTTTAGCGGTTAAGAGAATAATTCGTTCTCTAAATAAAGCGCCGCCACCGCCCTTTATTAGATTGTAGTTTTTATCGACTTGATCAGCTCCGTCAAAAGCGATTGTGATTTTATTTAGAAGGTTTGATGATCCGATATTCAAACCGAATTTATCAGCAATCTGAGTGATTTGTAATGAAGAAGGAACCACAGTGAGTTCTTTGCTTTCAAATTTTGTTGATAAAGCATTCACAAAAGATTCTACGGCAGAACCGCTTCCAAGCCCTATTATGTCATCTTTTAGGACCAGATCTGCAGCTTTTTCCCCCATTTCCTTTAACGCAAATCTTATTGGCATCTCGTTTTATCCTTCTAGGTCCATCTGCTCGAGTCTAGCAAGAGCGTCTAATACTTCCTTTCGAATAGCTTTTACTTTTTCTTCAGCTTCAAATTCAGGAGCACGTGTTTTTGGCTCCACCTTTTTTTCTATTGTTTTGGTTTTGGGTTCTTTAACACCAGCAGATTCGACATCGATTGTTTTTACATGTTCTAGTTGGGGTTTGATTTCTTTAAGTCGGGATTCTATTTGATCAAGTTTTCGTTCAAGGAGGTTAACAAGTTCGCGACGCAGATTTTCAAGTTCACCAACTTCAATCACTAACCCTCTGTCGCCTAACTGGGTCTCAACATTTTTAAGCTGATCACGATATTTTGAAGAAAGCCTTTCACGCTCATCTTTACTTATCTTCCCCGCTGATTCAGCTTCATATACTCGAGTTATTGCATTGCTTAGAAGGTCTTTTTCTAATACTAAAGTTTTCAAATCGCGTCTTGCTTTTTCCAATTCAAAATCTTGTATTAATTTCGATATTTGGCGTGGACCACTTTTTCCAACCTTGGCAATTGCTTCATTAAAGCTTTGATCACTAGCTACATATTTATTTGAAAGTTTACGTTTTGACCGTCTTTTTACCACAACATAGGTAGTAGGTAAAATAATAGCTGTGGCAATAATTACTCCAATGAGTAGATCTATGAGATTAATTGACTCCCCGAACAATTTACTAATGTAAATAGAAAGATTTGTAGTTAAAGTTTACCCTTTAACTTATTTTTCTCGAGTCCAAGAATATTTTCGTAGTTTAGGACTAGCCCCAAAACCACAGGATGCACATTTTTTATCATGCAGATGATATGAGCGATTTCCGCATCTTCTGCACCTTATATGTGTTCGACCTTTACTATGTTTCCCAAATGACGTCGTTCCTTTTACCAATATTTACACCTTATTTTGGAGGTGGAGAGACCATGATTACATTATCACCACGGACTATTATCATACCGAGAGACTCGGATTTTCCATCATTAGGAATTGATTCTGCGGAATCAAGCACGAGATTCATGTGTTGATCAAACCCTTGTAACGTTCCTCTTATGAGTTGGTCACCTTTTAATTTAACCAAAACAGTTTTTCCAACGCTTTCATCTAATATCTTTACAGCCATATCCATTGCCAAATCAGCGGAGCACCTTTCTTAGTGATTGATCCTTATTTCCTCGCATATTTATAGGTTAATATTATTCAGCCAGTAAATTAAAGGCTTTTTGCGCGATATGACAATAATAATCATCGATCTGGATATGAGAGAAGCCGAGATTTATTGCTTTATTTATTATGGTTAATTCCTATTTTTTATGAGATTTTTGGTATTCAATACTTAATACAAATCCCAAAAATAAGAGAATCACGCCAAATAACTGAAGGATAGAAAAAGATTGGGGATCTACAAAGCTAAAAAATGTGGTGTCTGCTAACCTAGCTCTTATACCACCTAAGAAAGGAGAAAGTCCACCCACGAATATTAATAGATTATAATGCCTAGTTCGATCAAGCCAGTAACTATATATCGCGCCGCCGATTAACAATAGACCTCCCGGAACTGTTAGAAAAGGCGAGATCAATCTAACATATTGCGGCATAGCTAAACCAGCAATTTCTGGACCAGAAGTTAATAATTCTTCTTGAATATTAGATGTGAGGCCAAGGATAATCATGGCAGCAGATATAATTATGGAGTAAATAAGGAAGTATTTTCCCCAATTTTTATGGGTAAGTAAGAATAATGAACCGACCCCAAGTAGAGCAACTAGTGGAGCACTAAATACATAAAATGCTTTATACATTAACGGATTCCATCCTAAAATTTCAGGCTCCGCAAGAAATAGCAGCAATGTTGTAAAGAACCACATTGCAAGTGCAGACACCCAAATTAATTGATGTTTCTTTCTTTGATTGATATATTGTTTAATTAATATAGAAAGAAAGATGATTGAGACAAGAGCAGAAATTAAAGAGAAGTAATCAACCAAGAAGCATGCGCCTAATTAAAACCTTTTTTTGACTTGATATAATAACATATATATTATTTTCCATAAATAATTTACAATCTATATATTTTAAGGTTTTTTAGATTACAAAGATATGAAACAAAAGATGAGTTGACATTTTTTTTTAACCTCGTATCTCAATTTAGCTAAAATAGTAAAAACAACAAGACTCAACATCTACAAATTAAGTAAAGTAGAAGAATACATTCACATAACAGCGTGATAATTTATATATTACAGTAAAGGATGTTAATATTATGGATCAAAGATATATGATTCACTTCGGGAGCTTACAGGTTCAATTTATAATATACGGAGAAAATGAGAATGAGTAAAATAGTTCAATTAAAAGATCTAGATGGATTTATTGATAGATTTGCTTTAGGATTTGAGAGAGGTGAAGGATCACAGCATTTTCTTAGATCCAAAATACCAAATGGGAAGTTAACCGTCAAACAGTTCAGAGATTTGGCATTAATGTCTGAGCAATTTGGGAGAGGTTACGCCGAGGTCACTGATAGGCAAGACATTCAACTGCATTGGATTGAAGGTGAAAACGCCTTTGAAATTTTTTCGAAGTTAGATGAAATAGGTTTCTGTACAGATAAATGTGGACAGGCATTCCCAGGACCTAGATATGGAGACGTTAGGAATATTGTTAGCTGCCCAGTTTCAGGAATAAATAAGAACGAGATATTAGACGTCACAAAGATAACTGAAGAGTTAACAACATTCTATTCAGGAAATAAAGACTTCATGGACCTCCCAAGAAAATTTAAAATATCCATAACAGGATGTGAGAATAACTGCACCACCTCAGAGATACAAGACTTGGGATTAGTAGCTACTAAAAACAGCGGCGGAGAGGCAGGTTTTCACCCATATATAGGCGGCGGAATTGGAGTAGGGCCTAGAATAGCAGATTCGCTAGGAGTCTTTCTTGAAAAAGAAGATGTTTTCGAATTCACAAGAAGTTTAATTGAGATATTTAGAGATAAAGGTCAGAGGGAAGGAAAGGCTAAAGCGAGGTTTAAATGGCTAGTTCAATCGTTAGGCGTGAATCAGCTAAGATCAATGGTTGAAGAAAAGATCGGAAAACATCTTGAAGATTCCACGGCAAAATACGAATTCATAAGTTC
>CAYNJB010000111.1:0-3890 GCA_964397515.1 uncultured Nitrosopumilales archaeon
ACCCCCGACCCTCTGCTCCCAAAGCAGATGCGCTACCAGACTGCGCTATGCCCCGTAAAGGCTTTTCAGCGTTTTGACTTTCTCTATTCCAACATTATTCCAACATCAAAAACGCCTGAAACCATCCATTCTTTATCAAAGTTCGCAACATTATACAGTTTATTTAAAAGTCCTCTTTACTTTTATGTGAGGCAACTTTTCTAAGCCTTCGCCAATTGAAAAAATCGCCTTTATCATATCAGCAAATGCTTTATCGACTCTCTTCGCACCAATTATCTTTGTCTTTATCTTACCTGCTGAGCTTCCAGGTTTCGCATAATCTCATAGTAATGTTTCTCAAATTGGAACATAATAGTAATTTGCTAATACGGGGACTTATTAAAGGTTGAGTTAATCTTAAAATGAACTGTGAAGTAACAAAGAAACAAAGAAGATTGAACTATGAAAGTATCTGACTATATAGCTGCTTTTTTAGCAAAAGAAGGAGTACATAAAGCTTTTGTATTAACTGGAGGTTGCGCCGTACACATTATTGATTCTATTGCTAAACAAGAAGGCATAGACTATGTAGCTGTCCAGCATGAACAAGGTGGTGCCATGGCTGCTGATGCATATGCTCGTATTTCAGGTGATCTTGGGGTAGCAGTAGTTACCAGCGGTCCAGGAGCTACTAACCTCCTAACAGGTGTGTGCTGTTCTTACTATGATTCCATTCCTGTACTATTAATTACTGGTCAAGTTCCTAAGGGACAACTGAAGGGAAAAAGTGAATCCAGACAAATTGGATTTCAAGAAACGGATGTTGTATCAATATACGAATCAGTTACAAAATACGCGAAACTAGTAGATGATCCAGCTATGGTGCGTTATGAACTGGAGAAAGCAGTTTATATAGCAAGACAAGGCAGGCAGGGGCCAGTATTGCTCGATATTTGTGATGACATTCAAAGAGAGGAAATAGAACCAGAAAATTTAGATCAATTTGATGCTAGTGACTTCCTTGAAACAAGTGATGATAATTTTAGCAAGATAATAGATGTCATAGAGTTAATTAATAAGGCTGAACGACCTGTCGCTATCGTGGGTGGCGGGGTTAGATCAAGAAATACGATAAAGAAGCTTCACGATATATTGCAAGAATATGCCATACCTTACACCCTAACTTGGGCAGCCATGGACTATTATTCTCATGATAATGAATTATATGTAGGTGGGTTTGGAGTGACTTCTGGTCGCCCTGGTAATTTTGCTGTGCAGAATGCAGATCTAATTTTGGCTATTGGAACACGACTGGATACGCATGAAGTCGGTTCAAATATAAAAACCTTCGCACGAGCTGCTAAGAAAATTACAGTCGACATAGATATCTCAGAGCAGACAAAGTATGCAGAATTAGGAATGCATGTTGACGTATTAGTAAATTCAGACTCATCCATGTTTGTTGACTTATTGAAGTCTAATAGTGAAACAATAGAAAGAAAAGATAGACAACAGTGGATAAATAAAATTACAGAATGGAAAGAACGTTATCCGATATGTCTAGATGAATATAAGGAGCAACCAAAAAACGTAAATCCCTATGTATTTATGAAGGAACTTTCCTTTCAATCAAATGCCGAGACCGTAGTTGTTACTGATTGTGGTAGTAACTTAATATGGACGATGCAGGGATTTTCTGTAAATGAAGGCCAAAGGCTTGTTTCGGCATTCAATCATTCTCCCATGGGATACTCTCTGCCGGCTAGTATAGGAGCGAAACTGGCAGATCCAGCACGAAAGGTTGTCTGCATAACTGGAGATGGTGGGTTACAAATAAATATTCAGGAGTTTGCAACCATTGCCTATAATCAAATTGATATAAAAATATTCGTTTTGAATAATCACGGTTATGGGATTATCCAGGGTACTCAGGATGCTTGGTTAGAAGGAAGGCATCACGCTTCAGATACAGGATTTGGGCTTCCTGATCCAGACTTTTTAAAGATAGCTGAAGCATACGGTATCGAATCAGTCCCCCCAATTAGAAATCATAATGAGCTCTCAGATAGGGTTGATGCAGTTTTAAACTCTAAAGGCCCAACCTTATGTGTAGTAGAACTTGAGAGTGGAAGTCAAATAATGCCAAAGCTTTTATTTGGAAGGCCCATAGAGGATTCTCATCCTTTATTACCAAGAGAAGAGTTCGAAGAAAATATGATTGTAGAAATTATCTAGGTATGGACCATCAATCTGTATCTAAACAAGGGTTTATAAAATTTACGTAGTGATTTTGTCGTTAAGGAGGAAGATTTGATGAAGGTTGACTTACAGAAGTATAAAAAAGCTTTGGGGACAGTAGATTACTTTGTGGAAACACACACTCAAGATATAAAAGCTAGAACTAGATATTTAACAGCTAGGTCGCTTAAGCATAGGAAAATCTCCATGGTTGAGGAGTTTTTAGATGTGGAGCAGAGTGCTTTGGGGGAATCCTCCGATCAAGTAAAACAGGTCAATGGCCTTGTGAACGAATTGAATGAATTAAGAATAGATCCTAAGACGAATGAGGATCGCATAACTTCAATACATTCAGAGATTATGGCGATAATTGACTCCTAAAATTGGATGAATTACAATGCCAGCCCCAAAAGGAAAGCAGGATAATATAATTGATGGATAATTTAAAAAAAATAGAAGTTATAGAAATTAAACAGAAGAAAAAGGTAGATTCTTGGCTAGAAAGAAGTACTGAGGAAGTTGAATCTCTAGTTAGTAAACAAATAAAAGAGGTTAGAAAAAATAATGAGATAGGAGAAGTGAATCCTAGGGAGAATTTCGATTTAGATACGACCAAGATTGCCTTTCATAAAAATAGGGTTGATGCTTGGATGAGAGGTGAAAGGGTAGCTCCGATTACAATTGATATGGCACTCACGCAGAAATGCAGCTATGCATGCACATTCTGTTACGCAGGTCTCCAGCAAAATCCCTCTTCACCTGTTCCTTGGGAAGTATATGAAAATTTCTTGGATGACTGTGTAGAGATCGGCCATGCACCAGGAGAGGGCGTTAAAGCTATTAGCTTAGTAAGCGATGGGGAAAGTACTGAGAACCCTGACTTCACAAGATTTATTAAGAAAGGTAAGGACAATGGTATTGATATGGCTTCTGGAACAAATGGTCTTAGATTAGCGAAAGAGGACCTTCCAGATCTAATTGATAACTTAACCTATCTCAGATTTAACTTTGAAGCTGCTGACCCTGATGCTTATTCAGAGATAATGGGAGCTTCTGTGAAGAGATACGATGCTGTTGTCGATAACATTAAGGATTGTGTACGGTTAAAAAAGGAAAGGAATTCTGACATAACTTTGGGGTTACAGATGGTATTGATGCCCGAATATGCCGATCAAGTGATTCCATTAGCTAGGTTGGGTCGAGAGTTAGGTGTTGATTACACAATTATTAAACACTGCAGTGATGATGAGAATGGTAGGTTGGGTGTTGATTACGCTTGGTACATATCTGATTTGGCAATAGAGTTACTTGAAACAGCAGAAGCCATGTCAACCGATGATTATTCGGTTCAGGCGAAATGGTCTAAGATTAAAACAGGACGTGATCGCAAGTATTCAAAGTGTTTTGGAACGCCCTTACTGCTTCAGATGTCAGGTACAGGTATTGTTGCTCCTTGCGGCTCTTTTTTCCATGAAAGGTATAACAGATATCACATAGGCGATATAAAAGAACAGCGCTTTTCAGAGATATGGGCCAGTGAAGAATACAATGAAGTAATGAGTTATTTAGCTTCTAATGAGTTCGATGCAAAAAGTTACTGTGCTACCTTGTGTTTGCAAGATAAGGTTAATGAGAGACTGAATGACTTGATGGAAAATGATATCCCACTAGAA
>CAYNJB010000112.1:0-3889 GCA_964397515.1 uncultured Nitrosopumilales archaeon
AGGAAATATTTTTATCTCTGTTGGAGGACCAGAGCTAAAAAAGAGAATCTTTTCTTTAGCTGTAGATTTTATTAATTTAGGGTTTAAAGTATATGCAACAGAGCACACAGCTAATTTCTTAAACCAACTTGGAGTTGAAGTCAACATATTAAATAAAATTGGTGAACCTGAACGTAAGCCGAATATTCTAGATTACCTTGTTGAGAGAAAAATAGAGTTGATAATAAATATTCCTTCAACAACTGTTCTCGAAAAATATGTAGACATGCTTGAAGATGAATACCAAATTAGAAGAAAATCAGCAGAATTAGGAGTTCCTGTTTTAACAACTTATGAGGGTGCTGAAGCATTCGTTAACGGTCTTAAGTGGATTCAGAAAAATAATTTAAATGATAAGATAGGTTAAGGAGTTAACACAATTTTTCCGAAATGCTTACTTTTTTCCATCTTTTCGTGAGCCTTCCAAGCTTCTTTTAGTGGAAGAATAGAATCGATAACGGGCAACATTTTTTCCTGTTCTGCTAGGGATAAAGCTTGGATTAAGTCGGACTTTGTTCCACCATAAGTACCGATCAACGTCAATTGTTTAGTATAAAATTGTCTAATATTGAAGTCTACGTTATAGCCGGATGTGCCACCAAAACATAATAACCGTCCGCCCACACGGAGTGAATCAATACTTCTTTGCCAAGTACTTGCACCCGTAAAGTCGAGAACCACGTCTACTCCTTTCCCGTCTGTATGTTCTTGTATAATTGAAGGTATATTATTTTTATAATGATTTAAGACAAGATCTGCGCCTATTTGTTGAGCACGCTTAATTTTATTTGTTAAGCCGACAGTAGTAAAAACTTTTGCACCTATCAGTTTAGCTAATTGTATAGCTATGGTTCCAGCTCCACTTCCAGCGGCCCATATTAGTATCGATTCATTCATCTTAAGTTTACCTCGAGTCATTAACGAATTCCATACTGTTGTTAGGTCTACAGGCATAGCAGCATATTGTTCAAATGAGAATTTTCCAGAGATGGAAATTATGTTTCTCTCAGGGATTTTAACATATTCAGCGTATCCACCATCAATCTGAGACCCAATGATTTTAACTGAAGAACAGTGATTTTCATTCCCTGAGCTACATTGGAAACATTTCCCACAATATAGGTAAGGGTAAACCATAACATTACTGCCAATTTTAATATCCTTCACATTACTACCTACATCATTTACAATGCCTGAAATATCGCTTCCTAATATGTGGGGCATATATTCCTCAATCTTAAAGATGCCTTTTCTGGACAAAATATCTAAGCGATTTAGGGCACAAGCTTTAATCCTCACAAGAACTTCATTGGGCTCAATTACTGGTTTTGGCCTTTCTTCATAAACTAGTTTTTTTGCATCCCCATGTTTGTAATAAACTATAGCCTTCAACTTGGCGAACATTAAACTCATACCACTACTTAACTTATTTCATTGAATGTTTGAATACTAGTTGTTTAACGAATTTTAGTTTGACTATTAACGTCTCACACATATAATAACTATTAAATTTTGTATACTTTCCAATGTAGGTCCTTGAAAATAGAGATTATTTGCTGGAATATCACTATAGTGAATAGGATAACTTAAGATAAAGAGATAGTGTTCCGTAATTCAACAAGGTCAACTTCTGTTTCAGTGCAACCATCTTTCAGGAGAGGCAAAACATAAGGAACAATATTATTCCGCTCAGACGCCAAGATCCCTAAGATAAGCTCTTTCATGCAAGATACACCTAAAACCGCCTTAGGTTTAAATCGTTTGAAGACTTTCTCTACTATAGATCCACCAGGCAAAACAAATACTTTGTATCCAAGTTCTTCAGCCTTATTTTGAATGCCATTAATAGAGCATTTTCCACATCCTTTACAATGATAGCCCCATTCATCCAAAGAAGCTTTACATTCATGATCCCTTAAACATTGAGGAAGAAGCAATATTCGTTTATCAAATGGTGTTGAGGTGAAAGTATCCTTATTCAAGTTATTTTTTGATATAGCATAAAGCTTGATAATATCTTCTTCTTGCAGATCAACATATGAAAAAAGCTTCTCAACTTCTGTGAGAGCTTGACCTACAACTTTGGTCTTAGAGATTGTTTCAATAGTCCTAATCAGAGAACTTTTTCCTCTGCCCTTGTCCATTATAGATTATATCATGCAGTAATAATATGTAAATGTATTGTAGAAAATTATTATTTATGTAATTTTAGTTATATTAATTAAGCCTCAAAGAATCATAAGTTCTCATATAATTTATAGCATATTTAGACCAAGTAGTTTAGTTAGACTTTGCAGAATTGGTTAAATGCAATAATGATTACTTTTTCTTATAGAGATGCACCTAAAGCTAATGTAATAACAGCGAGAATTATGATTAAATATGCGAGTATCTTCATCGGTTTTTGGATTTTAGCCATATATTCGGGGGTAGCTCCTTTAGAGAGCTTTAATCCGATATTTGTCTGGGCGAGTACAAGTATTATCATAATCAGAGATAATATCATCTTTGAGAGGACACGGTTTCCAGTGGAAGTTTCAAACATTATATCCGGAGATAAATATCCAAAGTAATAAGCTCGAAGAATCCCAGATAATATAATTAGCACTATAGCTGACCAAACTATAGGTAACCAGCGTTTTGTTATTGATTTGTTAAGCGCCCCAACATAAGGCATAGCTTCTTTTGGAAGAGCATTTAATCCTGGGAGAAGAATTGTGACGAAAAAAATAGTGCCCCCTAACCAAATGGTGATGCCTAAGTCATGAATAAAATTTAGGAGAATCATAAAAAGATCAGTCATCGTATTTCGCATAGTATATAGAATAATTGCTATTTAAAGATGTATGCATAGCCACTAAATAGTGCTAGGCACCCTTAATTATTGTTGTTTTTGCGATTTCAGGTTAAGTTCTTTTTCTTCTTCAACTAGAACTCTACGAAGTGGTTTTCCTAAAGGCGTTTTTGGGATTTTTTCTCTAAATTCTACTTTCTTTGGAGCCTTGAAACGTGATAACTTAGTTTTGCAATATTGAATTATATCGTTTTCAGATACCTTAACATTGTATTCTGGTTCGAGAACTACGAAGGCTTTAACTTTTTCACCCCAATATTTGTCGGTTACGCCGATAACTATAGCCTCCTTAACTGCTTGATTGTCATAAAGAACACCTTCGACCTCATTTGGCCAGACTTTTAATCCACCTGTATTGATTAACTCTTTCTTCCGACCAATGTGGTAAAATAAACCATTTTCATCGAATAAACCGAGATCCCCTGTGAAAAGCCAGCCTCCTCGAACAGTAGCATCCGTTTCTTCAGGATTTTCCCAATAGCCCTTCATGAATTGGGGGCCTTTAGCTACAATCTCACCCTCTTCCCTCACACCTAAAATTTTATCACCGTTTTCTGGATCCACGATCTTGACTTGTGTGTCTGGAATTGGAAGGCCAATTAATTCCTTTTTAAAAAAACCTGGGGGGCATAAAGTGATTTGAGAGCTTGATTCGGTCATACCAAATCCGTTTGTTATTCCCACTCCAATCTTACTCTTGAATAGAGACCATACTTCAAAAGGTAGGTGAGCACCACCAGACAAGCAAACTTTCAGAGTTGAGAGATCATATTTTTCAACATCAGGATGGCTAGCTAAGGCTAAGTAAACTGTTGGGACCGCACAGACGAATCCTATTCCATGCTCTTGGATTAATTTAAGGAATTGACTGGGGTCAAATCGTTGCATCAGAACGATGGTACCAGCTATATGTATCAACATATTCAATGAGCAACATAAACCACCTACATGTGTGACTGGAATGAAAAGACCGCCGGTCTCACAACCTTTACCTAG
>CAYNJB010000113.1:0-3886 GCA_964397515.1 uncultured Nitrosopumilales archaeon
GGGTTCAGAGCTGGTTTTGTCGTCGATTCCCGCCATCTTGTTCATAGGAGCCTACTTGGCGAACCCTGCTCTTACATCCCTGTTTTCCACTTGGGTCTTCGGCTACACCCTATTCCTTCCATTTCCTATCTACGCTGCGGCTCTCTGGCTCTACGCTAACACCATCATCAGAATGTTGAAGGTAAAGGAAGAAGTCGCCTACGGACTCATTTTTATCTTTCTAGCCGGAAGGAATCTTCAATCCGTCTACCTTACCCTGATAGCAATCCTTGGCATATTCCTAATCATCAGCTACGTTCACCTAGGAAAAAAAGTGGGTGTTGGTATTGATCAAGGCATAAGGGAACAGAAGATGGTTGAGTAAAAAAAAACAATTATTACATACAAAATTCGATCAGAACATATTTTTTTTATGCGTTATCTATTTATATGCGAAAAATTAAAATGATATCGCTTGTTTTTCATGAATTAAAACAGCAGGTTTGATATATTGAAGTTACCCAAATCGGAATTCACTAGTCGATTGAAAAAGGTCCACACCATTCTTAAAGAAAAAAATCTTGACGTTTTAATTGTTTATGCATTACCTTGGGGTAAAGGAAAACTTCGATATCTCTCAAATTATGATCTTAACGACTCACATGCAATGATTGTATTACCGATTGACCAAGATTGCCCATAACTTCTAAACCTAAATTATAAGCTAGAAGTATATCTTTGCCTGTGGAATTAGCAAGTTCTCCGATAGCTAAAGCCGTTGGAAGAGCTATCACACTCGGATGGCCCAACAGGGTATTATCCAACATAGCGTCATCAAAGTCTAAACAATGCCCAAACGATGTGTTTGCAAACACTGCGTTAACCGGCGATGTTTTGATTCCTCGCCCAATAATGGTGCAATCTTCTTTTTCCCCTATCCTATTAATGTAATTTATAGCGATGTTCGCTAACTCTGTTCTGCATCCAGCTATTGTAACAGCTACAGTATCCATAATCAAGCGTTTTGAAGATTCAATAACATTATCCGGTAAATCTTCAAACTGCCGAGTTATCAGAAATCTTATTAACTCCTTAGTAGCTCTCAAAAAAAGTCGATAATTCTTATCGTTAAGCCCTGTTAAATGTTGCTGTTTTAGTATTACTCCAAATTTATAAGAATTAATCCATTTATACTTGGATGCGGCACATTATAATATTTCTAATAACAAAGCGTCTAGTTATCAATAACGTATTCTGTGACTCCTACCATTATTCTATAATTATCTTAAGCGCATTTCTATTAAAACTAAAGGATGATATTTACCTAAATCATACTAATGATCAAGTTTGGGTCATTTTTATTTAATTATTTTCTTTTATCGATTTTAACTAGCGATACTGCCGAAAATATTAGGATAATTCCTAGAACTATGGACAGTGATAATATGGTCGGTATTTCAATTCCGAAAGCTGTTACGAGGAATTTAGACCCCAAATAGATTAGCACGATTGCCAGACCCTTGCTCAAATATTGGAGTTTGCTTAGAGCTCTTGCTAAGACAAAGTAGAGCGATCTCAAGCCTAGAACAGCCAAGATGTTTGAAGTGTATGCTGTGAAGAATTCATCTGTTAAAGCCAACACCGCTGGAACCGAATCGAAAGCAAACACGACATCCGTTGTCTCTATTGCTAGAAGTGCAAGAAACATGGTGGTGAACATTATTTTTCCTTTCTTTTTGATTAAGAACTTTCCACCAGTGTATCCTGTGTCTATTTTCAGGAACCTCCTAGCAATCTTCACAATTCTATTCTGTTCAGGGTCAACTTTATCAGTACTATTCTTAGCCAACTTATACCCTGAGTATAGTAAGATGGCTCCGAAGACGTAGACCATCCAATGGAAGTTCTCCAAGAGGGTCATCCCCGCAAATATGAAGACTCCTCTAAGGATTATGGCAGCGACTATCCCAAGAAAGAGGATTTTATGTTGTCGAGCGATGGATATTGAGAAATAGTTGAATATTACTATGAACACAAAAAGATTATCCACACTTAATGCTTTCTCCACAACATATGCTGTGATATACCTATATCCTTCCCCGTAACCAAAGTTCAAGATAACGTATCCGCTGAACGATAACCCAATTGTTATCCATATGATGCTCCACACAACATCTTTTCTAAATGTGACTTCATGCGTTCCTCCTCGGGATCGCAAGTCAATTATTAGGAAAAGCCCAACTGCGGCGTGAAATATTATCCAGAAGATAATGTCTGTGTCTTGCATTTTCTACCCTTAAGTGATTATACACCATTTTGATGCCTAATTATGCTTTTAGAACAATCTTCTCAGTTAACTATTAGAAACATTGACTCAGTTTTTTTCTCAATTCTATATGATAATCATTATCCGAAAATAAAAAAGATAACCTAATTAAGAATTGTATATGCTGGGTTCACATATTTTGGGTAATGTTTACCATACTCATTCTGCTAACTATTTTAGGAAAACACATCAATTATATACGATGTTTAGAAAAGACGAATGAGATAGAGGCCCAGAAGAATATGAAATCTGTAATCCTTGCAGGTGGTTTCGGTAAACGATTAAAACCCATCACAGACACAATTCCTAAATCATTAATTGATGTTAACGGAAAACCCATTTTAGTTAGGCAAATAGAATGGCTCCGTAAACATGATATGGACAAAATCATTCTTTGCATTGGTCATTTAAAAGAAAAAATAGTAAAATATATGGGCACCGGTAAACAGTTTGGAGTAACTATCGATTATGTTATTGAGGAAGAACCATTAGGGACCGGAGGAGCTCTTCTAAATGCAAAACACCATCTAATAAATGAAGACCACTTTATAGTGTTAAATGGAGATGTAATTACCACCCTTAATCCAAAAGAGTTAATAAAAAAAATCGACACAAATTACGGCATTCTATCATTAGTGCCTCTGCGCTCACCTTATGGAATAGTTAATGTTGACCAGAATATGCAGATTAAGAACTTCACTGAAAAGCCATTATTGAGATCACATTTGATAAACGCTGGCGTTTACTGTTTGAAACCTAATATTTTCAACTATTTACAAAATAAAACAAACATCGAAAGCGTTGGGTTTCCAGAAATCGCTAAAGAAAACAAATTATCTGCAGTCCAATTTAACAAATGCTTTTGGAAATCTATCGATGGCTTCAAAGACATAGAAGAGGCAGAGAAGGGAATAAAAAATATCGGCGCTGAAAAATAGATGCTGTGTTTTTGAATTTCGTGAACTGCTAATTTTATTCAATAATCGCCAAGTAAAAAAAAAGCTGAAAGCTGTTATGATTTGAGCCTAGCCATAAAGCGCCTAAATCTGATACAACTTTCAGATATATCTGCTCTAATTAAAAAATTACCGTGTCGTTGATATTTGACGATAAATATCAATAAACATCTGAATTTTATAGATTTTAGACAATAATAAATAAAATGATTGACATTAACACACATTCATTATTACGTGTAAACAATGATTAAACCCATCTTAATATTAAAACCATACAATAAACTCTTTTTTTATTAGCATTAATATGTCTGAAAGACATAGTAAATATATATGAGCTGCTTATTCAGTTTACTTTACTGAAAATGTTAAGGCTTGGCGTAATCTTTGTAATATCTTCCCTTTCTTTACTTATAATATTTCTTTTTTCCGGTATTATAGATATAATATATGTTCCATTTCTCTCAACTGCTATAGGTCTGATAATTACTTATGCAGTTCAACTATTTCGAGGCGCCAATAGCAAATTGTCTGCAGAAATAGAACCTCAAAATAAACTAAATGCTAAAGCTTGGTTTAGCAAGGGTGTTGCCTTAGGGAATCTTGGTCGGCATGAGGAAGCTGT
>CAYNJB010000114.1:0-3847 GCA_964397515.1 uncultured Nitrosopumilales archaeon
ATACACTCCGGAAATTGTTAAAGCTCATCACCCTAAGAGAAGCCAAATAGTATCCGGATATATCTCAATAGACCGCAAAGATAAAAAAACTAAGGTAATTTACGAGTTAGCTGAAATTCTTAAAACGATAAGAGGCGAAATACGCCAACAAAATTAACTTTTTTAAAAATAAGATTAATGATCAGTAATGTCTGCTTATCAAGATCAGAATGATAATAACATATTAAAGATAATAGAAGGGAGTACACATTTATTCGTTCCCACAAGAAGCATGTCTGAGAAAAATCCGCCAAGATCTCCAGCTTTTTTTAACCCGATGGCGAAAATAAGCAGAGACATCTCAGTGTTAATCTATAACGCTTTTACATATTCGCATAAAGAAGAATATGAATTTGCAGACGTGATGTCGGGTGTAGGCGCAAGAGGTTTACGTGTAGCAAAAGAAGTAAATCAAGTTAAGAAGGTGTATATTAATGATCTTAATTCAAAAGCTATTGAGATAGCAAAACGGTCGGCCAAGATAAACAGAATATCAAAGAAATGCAAGTTTTCTTCAGAAGATTACTGCCTATTTCTTGGGAAGCATTCAGCTCCAAAAGCGAGGTTTGACATTATAGATTTAGATCCTTTTGGGTCTCCAGCTCAATATATAGATTCAGCTTTAAGATCCATTAAAGATCAAGGATTAATCTCCGTTACAGCGACTGATACGGCAGTACTTTGCGGAGTACACCCAAAGGTGTCTTTACGGAAATATGGAGGAAAATCCATTAGATGCGAATATAGCCATGAATTGGCAATCAGACTGATTTTAGGTAGTATTGCAAGGTCATCAATGAAAATAGACGCTGGAATAACTCCGTTATTTGTACACAATACAAGGCATTATGTTCGGGTTTTCATATCATTTCAGACAGGAGTACCGATGGCTGATGAAAATTTAGGTTCCCTTGGAAATATAGCTCATTGTCGAATGTGTGGATATAGAGAATGGACAGACATTAATGTAAAATGTCCAAACTGTGACAATAATTTAGTTATAGCTGGTCCGCTATGGATTGGAAGAATTTTTTCGAAGAATTTCTTAAAAACAGTGAAAGCATACTTAGGGACAACTAAAGCGTTTTCAGATAATATCTGTAGGTGGATTGATGGGGCGGAGGCAGAATGCGACTTACCGCCAACTTATTATGTTGTTGACACAGTTTCGGATCGACTAAATATTATGTCCCCAAGCCCCTCAAAGGTAGTCACAAATCTTATTCAGAGCGGTTTTAAAGCCTCAAGAACTATTTTGAATTTCAAAGGAGTCAGAACTAATGCGTCTATAAAAGATTTTGAGAAGGCAATAATAGAGGTTAATAGCGTTTGCAAATCAACATGATTATTTGTTAGAAACTTGATAGACGTTCGTTATATCCAAGACAAACAAGATATATTTCGCTGCTACGGTTTCGGCTTGCGGGAGGTTTAGAAAATATAACGCGTTTAAATATTCTTTTAAGAGAACTTTCAAAATCTTTAACTTCGGAACCTACAAAAACTTTAAAGATTGCAGCACCGTTATCATCAAGCGTTTTAGATAATAAAGAAACAACACGTTTGTTTAGATCAAGTTGTCGAGATTGATCTAGACTCCATATTCCAGAAATATTCGGAGCTAAATCGGATAATACAACATCGGCTAACTTTGGGAGATTTTCATTTATTGATGACGCGATATCTCCGCTATATATATCGTCTTGTAAAACGGTTACGTTTGAGCTTGGAGGTTGTATTCTTTTCGAGTCCACTCCTAGAATAAATCCCTTTGAACCTACTTTTTCAGATGCAACTTGGAGCCACCCTCCAGGCGCGCATCCAAAATCAAGCACCACGGAGTTTTTTTGCAAAAAGCGATACTTTTTATCTAATTGAATTAATTTAAAAGCTGCTCGACTTCGATATCCTTGTTCGCCAGCTAATCGTCTATAATAGTCGCGTCTTGCCTCGGATAACCGCATGAATTATTTCGCACCAATAGATTTTGGTGAATTAAGCCTCAGGCTCTTCTTTTTGATTAATAAATTCAGCGTATTCTTGGATGACCCAGGATTCTAAGTGATTGCATGTCCATGGAGTTATGATGCTGTCACAAGAACACTTTTTTTCATTGCCACAAGTAATGCAAGGGGATTGTTCGATTGATTTTATCTCTGCTGGAAGCCTTATAGGAGTAAGTTTGTAGGTCCACCGTCCTCCGTCAAGGATTTTTTCTCTATTGACCATTCCCCTTTTTTCTAGGCGTATGGCCAACCTTGAACCATCACGGCTAGTTAGATTCAGTTCTTTCCATAATTCACTTTGGAATACTCCTTCTTTTCCATGATCAACAACGAGTTTGTATACCCGTGATGTCAAATCCATAGTTTCATCGTTATCAGAATTGTCGTCCATTTTCTCACCGTGACATTAAACAATAATATTTGGTATGAAGTCATATTTCAAGATTGCTAAGTTTTTTCTACAAAAAGACATTCTGGGAGCCATGGGAAAACAAATTTAGAAACTCATGGGATATTGATGGCGGATTATACGGTGATCTGGGGTTTTAATCGTTGTCGAATAACGTAGTTTTCCAATATTTCCCTGCATCTATTCCGTACTGTGACTTCTGTTACTTCAGCTATTTCAGCGATTTCTCGTTGAGGTAGATGTTCACCTAACATCACAGTTGAGATATAAATATATGCAGCAGCCAAACCTGCTGGAGCTTTCCCTCCTGAAATGAGGGTATCGTTTATCTTAGAAGATATTAGAAGAGCTAAACGCTCAACTTTAGGGTTTATTTTACCAAGATTTACGATTTTAGAGATATAACGTTCAACTGATGGAGGAGGCACATAGTTTGTTTGAACTTCGTTGAGGAGAAGTCGGTGATACTTGGCGACAACTCGTTTATCTATTCCTGCGGCCCTAGCTACCTGCTTAAGACCTCTATCGACATTACAAGTTCTGCAAGCGAGATAAACTGATGCAGCGGTCATACCTAAGATTGATTTACTTTTTGCAACCTTTTTCCGAACAGCATGTCTATAGATTAAGGCCGCTGTTTCGGCGACCGTTTTTGGCAACCCAAGGGATGTTGAGAGACTCGATATTTTTGAGAGGACGTTAGAAAGCCCTCTTTCGGTGGATGAAGATGTACGAATTCTGGATTGCCACTTCTTCATCGATTCGAAAGCCCGTCTAGTCTCAGCGTTAATCCGGTTGCCATACGAATCTACATTTAAAGGTCCTATGTCTGTGCTTAAACCAAGATCATGAATAGAATACGTGGATGGAGACCCAGCTCTAACCCTCTTAGCCTTATCTTCAGGATCAATAGCTTTCCATTCTGGTCCCCGATCTAGGAAATTATCTACTAAAACAAATCCACAAGATGGACATATTAACTCACCTTTATCGTGATCACCAATCAATTTTTTGCTGCAAGTGGGACATTTGGAATCTCCGGTGTGATCTTCGAATTCCTTTTTTTCCCACAAATTAACAAACACCTAATATGAATATAGTTTCATATTAATATTCTTTTTAACTCTGTCGGTTAGAGGAATGCAAGAAATATATGGGCTAGAGACAGGACCGAATATTTCATTAACTTTTGCAATTCGCCGACCTTTAGAGTCATATAATATCTTTCCAGGATCAACTAATATTTTTGCCTTAAGGATTAATCGGCCGCTTTTAGCTAAGTGAAGTAAAGTACCAACTTCTTTAGTCATCTTAGTCAACCTACACAGAACTAATATTTATAAAAGCCTTTTCTAGTCTTACGACCCAGTTGGCCAATGGCCTTCATTTTCCT
>CAYNJB010000115.1:0-3783 GCA_964397515.1 uncultured Nitrosopumilales archaeon
TCAAGGTAACCTCACTTCATATGCGTGAGTTTGGAAGTTTGGTGAGACTTGCAAACTCCAAACATGATATGCCATCAGTTGATGGATATGCTTTTCTGAGATAATATAATTAGACTATGAAGTTTTGCAAGGAGTGCTTTCCTGCAAGTATCCATAATTACTGATTAAACTTACCTTGAAAGGAGATACGTTATGAAAAAAGCAGAAGATATTTTGTTTTTACCGTTTAACAATACTGCTAGAGAATATGGCTACATTATGTGGAGGAAAAAACATGATAGTGAAGTTAAGGCTTTCTTTGGCAAGAAAGACTTTATCGATATTCATTTTGATAATGCCATACAAAAGAAGAAGAGAATTGACTGGCACAGACGTCGAATAGCTATTACCTATACTCTTACAAGAAGTATTTCTGGGAGTGCTACAAAGATAAAAATAGAACGATGTGGCAAAGGCAAAATTAACGTTTTTTTTAAATAAAATAAATAAAAAGGATGTGATTTGAGAGGGCATCATGCAAAATCTAATGTGATCATATTGAACTCACTCGTAAAGTCTGCTCTGTCTGTCAGAAGTAATAGTAATATAAAATTTATAGCTTATTTAAGGGAGAACAGAGACCTATTAATTAATGTTCAGGTATATAGCCTCCACTTCCAAGATGAACATTCTCAGTCGCGTATTGCTGAGATGTCAGAAGATGATGTTAGTGGCTATGACCAGATGATGCATGAGCAAACAGCGAAACAAGTTTCGCAAGTTGGTGACCGTGTTACAGATTGGTTTGGTACTAGAAAACAGTATATTAATGGTCTGGTGGCTCTAACTTCTGAGTATAGTAGGACCCAGAACGTTCCGCCTGTTGGTCACTTCAGAGTTCAGGTTTTAAGGGTTATCTCTGTTAGAATCTTCTTTTTGCTCACATCAACACTCTTATTTCAATACGGCGGATAAACTATTCATACTATCAAACCAATATTTCTTATAGGGGCCCATGACACTGGCCATGCCCTTTTTTGTCCTCATCAATAATTTCACGTCCACTTTAAGCCCATCATGGGTAAACGTTTGATTGCCCATTTTCCCTTGAACCTCAAATATCCTTATAAATCCCTCAATCTTCCGATAGGGGTCAACATGTTCCGTTCCTTTAGGATCGAGAAACAGAATCGTATATTTATTTTTCTTTTGCATCCAAAATATGAAATCAGGCTTAAATTTTGCAATACAATTTCGTTTTGGGTCGTAATAAGGAATATGCACGGTATCCAAAGTTTCGTCCATCTTACTAAACATCCACCAATCATACCGGGAAAAAACATTTCCGGACTGCTCGACATGCTCTTCGAGGTCTTGAATAAACTTCACTTCACTATCGACATTAATAATATGGTTTAAATACCCAGCTTTTTCCGTCTCGGAAACAATCAAAGGCATATAATAATGGTTGTAAAGATATTTGATCTTTAATTTGTCATAAGCAATCTCGTGTTGATATTCTCGATCGATCTTTTCTTTTTCCTTATCATACTTCCCAATATCTTTATGTTTTTTAAACGCTAAATGCAATTGTTTGATCTTTTCTTCCCTTTGCTCATAATCTCTGACCTGCTTTATTTTCTTTTTAATCTGGTAAGTCTTTTTCATATCACTTAGTTTAATCCTTCGAAAATGGATGATCTCACTCTCAAGTTCTTTGAACCTGTCAAATTGCTTATTCTTAACACTGAAATAACTTAAAACCCTATCGAGGCTTAAATCCGGATCGAGAAGCGTTCGCTTTTCGTTAAAATCATAATATTTTGCAAATTTACTTAAACTTTCCCTCGTCTTCGTAAGGACCTTGACATCGCAATCGTACTTAACAATCGATATCTTGTCTCCCAAAACCTGAAAATATTTCTCCGTTAATTGGAAATCTTCCTTACTAATCGGATATTTTTGTATATCTTCTTCCTCGGCAAAGATTTTTTTGGACCCTTTATAAACCGGAAACAATAGCGAATGTTTTTCCGATTCCTTATTGATGACAAATTCATTGCCCAAGTCGATAATCTGTTTTTCCTGCCGCAGCGTCTTGATAATCTCTTTCAAATTTTCCGCATTCGTCCCAAAAATAAACAAACTCTCAATGGGTAAAACCAGCTTCCCAATTTTGGAATACAACGCCTCGTCTATCTCTTTCGCATTATACAAATTCTTGAGCCGCTTGCGCTTGTTCTCCCTCGGCTGAATCCGCACTCCCCGGCCGACAGACTGTAAAACAAACTTTTTCGCATCTTTTCCTATTCCGATGTTTACAAACAAAACAATATTCGGCCTATTCGAATCCCAACCTTCATAAAATGCCCGTGACCCCAATAAAATATTAATATCGGAATCATCCTGATTGATCTTCTTGAAGTAACTCTCGTTCTCAAAACTTTCATTAATTTCATAACCTCTGAGCTTATCTTTCAGCCAACCTGTTTTGTCACCTATTTTTATTAAAGCAAACGGCTTATCACTAGTCCGCAATTTAAAGACCAATTCATGTTTATTATTTGGTATGGTTAAGACTTCGATTTTTCCCGAAGAGCCAGCATTAAATACCTGCTTTAAGATATCTTCGTAGCTTAATTTTAGGATCAAATCTCTATTTACCACACATTCTAAATCTTCAAATTCAAATTTAGGCTTATGAACAAATTCATCAGCCAATTCTTCTCTTGCCTTCTTCAACAATCCCTTCTTGAGATTATTCCTGGCAACTTTTTCAAGTTCGACAAAAAAGAGTTTCAAATCTGAATTCTCGATATCTACAGAATTAACAAGTGTCAGCAATAAGGGGCGATGGTATAGACCTTTATTCTGTTTTTTGATTTTTCCGTGATACTTGTTGATATATGTTAAAAGAATCAATGTTTTAAGGACTGTTTTTTGCTTCTCGACCTGTGAGAAATCGGTTTTATCCCTAAATGCGCTGATTTCCGATTTAGAGACAAAAATATGTTTCCCATAACCATTCTCGATAAAACTGGAAAGATTAAACTCAAATACACACGTCGCATAATCCCTTGGATCAGTAAACGTTGCGGAGAAATTGAACAAAAACCCATTTCTTGAAAGGATCGAATACAATATTTGTCTTTTACTGTCCTCTTTATCCCCTTTGTGCGCCTCGTCTAGAAGAATAAACCATTTGCCCTTATTGTCATAATTCCTAAAATTAACCTTCTTTTCCTTATGCTCATCGCTAATCAAGTCTGAGCGGTAATAAAATACTGTTATCTCATTGCTCGTAAACGATAAAGTATGTGTTCTTTTTGTATGTTCGTAATCCCTTAGGTTTTTCAAATTGATCCTTACGTTCGATTGGGAGCGGTTGAATTCCCTGACATGCCTAATAAACTGCTCCAGCAAATCGTCACGATGCGCCAAAAAAAGGATGTCATTGGCGGGTATCTCCTTATCCACAATGAGTTTGCCCAAACACTCGACCATTTTGATGATCAAAAGCGTCTTTCCAGATCCCGTCGCCATCCAGAAACTCATACAGTTAATAAAATGTTCGAAGAAAATTTTTTTATTCTGGGCCGGGTAAGAGGCATCATATTCCAGCAGATACTTAATGGTCTTTCCCTCGCCTTTCTTTTGGCAATCATAATCAAGCTGTTCGTCAAATCCATTAGCCTTATAATGCTCGTAGAACTCGTTCTTCTTTTCATTTTTGTCTTTGTAATAAAGCCAAAGCGCTTTTAATCCATTCTGGAGGCCCTGCTGTTGAAAATCAAAAAGCGTCTT
>CAYNJB010000116.1:0-3763 GCA_964397515.1 uncultured Nitrosopumilales archaeon
AAGTTTAATATATCAAAGGATATAGCTCGGTACACATTAAACTTAATCGTTAAGCAAACTGCTGGCCTTGAGATGCATTTAAGAGAAAGTATACCATGGACAATAGTTGATAAACTACTTGATCCTGATTCAAATATTGCCCCATCGATTGGGTTACCCTTTCTAGGAAATATGCCATTGACAATCGAGAATTTGAAAGCTTCCAATAAGGTTCTAGAGGATCTTGCAAAAAAATGTGCCCAGAAAGGCTTTCAGGCTACAGAAGAATCTTTACTAGACGCGGCAGAATCCATTGAATTACCTGAAGAATACCGTGAATTACAAATAGAAGACTCGCTTAGGGAAATGTTTGATAATCTACGAGGGAGGGCTGGGGAAAGCATTACCTTTGGTCGTTGCCCAGCATGGTATTTCCGCCCACTGACACAGGACGCTTCTTGGTGGTATGAACTTCCATTTGAAGTACTAAGAAGTCTTCTTGACGAAACTGGAGTAAGACCTCCACCTGTAAGCCTCGGGCTTAGGTGTATTAACGCATTAAACGCTCGTGGTTTGATCAATGATGAACCAGTTATGGTTTATGACACCGTGCAACTGCAAGCCCGTGATGCCAATGGAAATATACCAGCACAAGTTGACTTTACAAGTAGGATTGGTCGTTCGAATCTTACTGGTTTGGGTAGTACCAATGATGGTTTATTGAGTGATGATCCACCAAGTCATGATAGACCAATCACTTATAAAGCTGAGAGCAGGGGTTATAGGCCGGCTACCATGAATGTAATCTCACTTGCAACATTTGGCTGTCAGGGGCATGCAAGGATTTTGGACGCTGTAAGTAACCCAACGCCGGCTATACAAAGAGATGGTTCGTTCGAACAAGAGATCACTATTGCGCGTAGCGGTTCTCACGACCTACAGGTCTATAGGGCTGCATCCGCGTCCTCAATTACTATAAATAATTTGGGTACAGTTAATCCGTCGAGAGAAAACCCGGCTGTTTTTACGCTTGATATCGATAACGGTGATGAAATCAATATTGCAATACAAGGATCAGAAGGTACAGAATCTGGCAAATGGACTGTTAAGGTACTCGTTCAAGAATCAACAGGGGATACCCCAAGGACAAGGTTTGAAGCACTTGTAAGAGCACACCAAGAAAACCGATCACGACCTATGCCAGTTAGACCTATAGACTCTTTTGCCAAGAGACTTGAAGACACTTATCTCAATGAGCCTGAAAGCTGGAGAGGTGTTATTGGATGTTGGTCTTCGGCAAGTGAAACCTTCACAAATATAGAATGGACCAATGCAACTTTTGGAGACATAAGCGTGGGAAGTGATATAAGGCCAGTTCTTAACCTAGCACAGCCACCACAAACTTACTTGTCCTGCAGAGAAAGCATCCAAGGTATACTCTCTGAAAAAAGGCGTACTATAGGTGAAATAGAACTTAACGATCCCACCCTTTTGCCTATTGTGGAAAACTACTTAAAAGAATATTTGGATTGGCTTACTGCAGATCCGCAGGCTGCTATTTGGACAGATTTAATTGCCATACACGCACCTTTAATAAACATCGAGGCTGGACAAGAAACGCCAACGAGTGAACCTGTAGCTCTTCTAATTTCACCTTTACATCCATTGCGTCTGGGATGGCACTGCAATGCACAACACTTATTGGAAGAAGCACTTGATACAAAGAAAAGGTGTCCAGCAGCAGGTATATTAAATACACATGGATGCCCTGATATACTCGCGTTACCTATTTATCGAGATGGGGCAGTTGAGACATGGCGGGCCTTCTTAAAAATAGGTTGCAATGAACCTTATTGGTCACTTTTGTTCAATAAAGAATACTTAGGTAATAAAGACGGAAAGAAAGAACTGTTGTCCACCTTGGAAAGGCTCGGTTTTATTTCATCTGGACTGATCAGCGGACTCACTTCTTCTCACGTGCAGCGCTCTCTTAACGAAGTACATGATATCCTTTCTGCGAGGGCCACATTACGTATTGGAGTTGTAGGGAGGTCTCAAGAATCATCTAGTTGCGTGAGTGGACTAATCAACTGGTTCCAAAAGCTATTTGAGAGAGACAAACAAGGGAAGTCACCTAGACTGCCAAACTCTTGTGAAATATACGACTTCCGTGACAACCCACACGATCCATCATCAGCCATGTTAGCTAATTTATTTGAAGAAACAGGGGAAAAGACAAGATGGTTTATGAAAGGAGCATCTGTGCAAGCCGAGAAATTGGATCTCGTTCTCCTTGACCAAATAGGGACCTTGGAACCAAGAGGTATAGAGTACACTTCAAGAACTCCTCTGGCGTCAGGGGCATTATTCAGGCTCAACATTCGCCGGGATACTGGGGAAGCACAGACTCTGCAGGAGTCGCGAATTGGACACCAAAGCAAAAATTTTCCAGGATTAGCAGGATACATCGTGAAGGCTACACTTGCTGTTGAGACTCTCGCAACTAATGACAATGTATCTCATTTACAATTTCAACCTAACCAACAGGCAGTAGGGCAGCGATTGGAGACAGCCTCTTTTGTCATGGCTACATCAAGCCAGATAGATCCCGCCTGTTTTATCCGCGGGGCAAGGGCTCATAGTGCATACCTTTGGGATTACGAGCTTCCAGGCACCCTTGGGTTAGAAGAAGATCGAGCAGGGTACTATTTAATGGCAAAACCTTCTCTATCCATGAAGGACTCCATTATCGCCACCACAAGACTCATTACTGATAGCCCACCACCGGTAGAATCACTTCTCGACGAGATATCAAGAAGGGGTATACCAGTGTTAAAGCAGATGGCAAGCGGAGGAAGTCTTTCTAGGGGTGAACTAGGCATATTGCTTGCTGTTCGGTTATTGCAAGATGCTTTCCGTGAACAGAATAGCGGTATCAGGCTTCCAGTGACAGATAACAACGTGCTAAATATACTTCTGCCAGTGGATTCGTACCGAGAACCATTATCACAATTCCGCCGTGTTCTTGTTCCTGGAAGCTCAGAAGAAAGGCCAGATCTTTTAGTCTTTTCCATCAGGGTACCAGAAAACAATCCAGTTCAGATAAAGATTACCCCGCTTGAAGTTAAGTTTCGTGAGTCAAATATGTCAAACTTAAAAATCGGGAAAGCACTGCGTCAGGCTGCTAACCTGGGAGCATTAATTGATAAACTGTGGGGGCAGACTCTTTATAATGAGCTTTGGACAACTTGTTCAATGGCATTACTTTCTCAATGTTTAGATCAATCCTTTCGTGTTTATGCAGATCCCCGGGTTCATGGTGTATCAGGGGATAAATGGGTTCAGCTTCATCAAAAGGTTATTCATGACATCTTGGGTTTAGAAGCCTCGATTACTATAAACAGTCAGGGACGTTCATTTATTTTTGATGGGTCAAGTACAACATCGGTTGTAGACATGGACGGCGATGGGCGACAGGATACGGCAATCCTGTGCAAATCTGACGCTGAGTTCTTGCTTTCTGGTATAGGTGACATATCCGAAGAAGGAAGGGATGCAGTTAAGTTGCTAGATTTCTCTTTACCGGCTGGGGAAGAAATTCAGGAGACAACCACAGATGACACTAGGCCACCTGATACTTCCACATTGCCTATTACTACCCAACCCCAACCGAGCGACGAAACCGAAGAAATTCAAGAGACGAACGGGGATGAAACAGACAGTATGTCCAGTGAGTTATCTCCTACTAGCTCACAACCTGTCATATCACCTGTTCCTCCTGAGG
>CAYNJB010000117.1:0-3750 GCA_964397515.1 uncultured Nitrosopumilales archaeon
GCTTGCTCTATATTCATTTCTTGTTCCTACCTTCAGTAAATTTCTGTTTTTTCAGTGCAAAACTCAGTCTTCGAGTTACTATGATTTTCTCGTATACACGCTTATCCATAATCCTCCTCACTGTATGGGAAGATCACTATAAATTCAATGGGATAATACATTTCTGACCGCAATGCGCAAAGTGGATAATTTCTTGAAATCAATGGCTTACAAGCGGTGATTTGTAGTTTGTAACTCTCACTTGCTCTTCATATGTATCTACCTTTAAGTTATAGATCCCTGTGTCATATTTATTTACAATAAAATTGGATTTAGAGACGGTTTACTCTCTGCTAAATATGTGATTAGAACGAAACCCTCCCCCTTCACACACACTGTTTTATCTAGTTCCGAGTGTAGTCATTTCGTAGTCTTTAATAATATTATTTAATGAAGACCTAACGGCATCTGACTTGGAATAAATCCCTTTTTTAATGCAGTAAGATTCATTACTCATCATCTCATCTAATTTTTCTTCTTGGACTCTGTATAAACGAACATTTAATGGCGAATCTGTGTATTTTCTCATTTTTATTAAAACCTCTGTGTATATAATTTGTTATAAATAGTAGTGTTGAATATATTTATTATTTTATTCCCAAGACTTGTCGTTCTGCCTTTGAAAGTCCTTTTATTCCTTTTATCTTAGGTGCAGAACCACCTTTTGTTGGTTCTTCATCATCAGATGGGATCTCAGCATCCAATTCTTCTTTAGATGCAATATATTTCCGAAACCCATCAATAATATAATTCTTCTTCTTTATATTTAATGCATGACTATATTTAATCTTGGTATGGTCTTCTAACATCTCGTCAACCAGTCTTAATAAATGCGTTGAAAGTGAAGTAAGGTGTAAGAGTTGTTCTTTTGAGTCAGAGCTATCATTGTATTTTTTTACAATCTGTTTAATCCCATCAAAGCTGGTGAGGAACTTATTGTAATCACCATGCTGAATTGAGTGAGGAACCTCGATGTGATGATCGAACTGCCTGATGATTTCGTATAGTGCTTTAGATTCTAGTTTGTGGTTTTTGTGTTTCAATGTTTTCTGTGTCATTGTCAGAAGCTCCCTGTGTCATTTTTAAATATTTATTAACCATATCTTTAATCTCATCTCTTCTTCTTATCCAGTAATTTAATATGGTGTTATCTTGAATTAATGAATCTTGATTAAGTCTCTGTTCAATGGTTTCTAATTCAATTACATATCTCTTTATATAATCTGTCTTTATGTTCATATCAGTTTCCTATAGACATAACGAATGAATACGAACTCAATCGCATCCAACCCCAAACTGATACCTACTAGATGATTCTTGACCTATGCTAGATGCAGTAGACAGTTTGTTGTATCAATATTATCTGTATGTCTTCTATGTTCTTTCACTGTATAACCACCGAATGAACGAGAAAACGCTCCTGAATGAATAGTGTATTTTGAATCTTCTCTTAACCAATCAACTAGAAGACTAGTGTCTTTCAAAAAAGCTTCTTGTGACCACTTACATTGATTCCAACTCAATAGGCACATCTTCATAAAAGTAGATGTTTCAATTCCATGAGGTGTTTCAAGAATCATATGTGAATGCAATTTACTATTCTTATTTTCTATAACAATCCATCTACGAAGATTAAGAGACTTCTCATATCTGTTTACTCTTCTTTTTAAGTTGTTGAAGAACATTCTGTTATTCATGATTGCTCTTCTTCTATCTTTCTGTGCATATCCAACATAGAACCCATTGAAAGTGATTGGTTTATGCCAATCATCTATCTCGTTGTCTAGTTTTTGACACCATTGATTGTTATATGAATCAGGATTACTTCTTTCGAGTTCAATTAGTTGTTTTACGAACTTATGAAACTTGTTCTTTTGTATTGCACGAAGAATCCCACGACTCTTTTCACTTTCTATCATTATCTTTTCCATACAGGTATATATGTATTTTTGTATCCCAACTGTAGAGTTTTTTCTATGTGGCTCCCTGTGTCATTTTCTGATATGCTTTTTCTATGTTTACTGACACTTATAGACCAACCAAAGTAGCTGGTGTGATTCTTACAACTGATGTAAAGAAACTCATTACAAGTATTAAGAAAAAGAAGACTCCACCCAATATGATTTTTTATGGTGGAGCTGGAATCGGAAAGACTACTCTTGCCCGTGCATTATGCAATGATATGAAATGTGATGTTATGGAACTCAATGCGTCACTAGATAATTCAATCGATACAGTCAGAAAACAAGTTATGAATTTTTCTACTACTGTATCTCTAACCACTCGACCAAAAGTAATCATTCTCGATGAGGCAGATAACATGAGTGTGCAGATGCAGAAGGCACTTCGTGGTGTCATAGAAAAGGTCTCTAATAATTGTCGATTCATCTTCACTGCAAATTATGTCGATAGAATACTTCAACCAATTCAATCAAGATGCACTTTAATTGAATTCAAAATAGCTGATGACAAGAAAGTTGAAAAATCAGTTTTGAACCACTGTGTCACTATTCTTAAAAAAGAAAAAATCAAATTTAAAGAACAAGATTTAGTTGACCATGTTAAACATCATCTTCCTGACATCAGAAGGTGTGTAGGAGAGTTAGAGGTGAGTTCTAACGAAGGTTCTTTTGTTTTTAATATTCATACAAAGGGTGTGTCAAAAACAACTCCTGTTGGTGATTTAACAATAGACATTGGTAAGTGTAAAAAACTCATATTAAGACCTAGTAGAAGTCAGTATTGGATGATGCAAGTCTTCAAAGATGGAAAGAAACATCGTAAATCATCAGGAGCTCCTGATAGAAAAGTTGCACAACTGTTATGCGATGAATATTACGATGAAGTTTATGGAGAAGAACTTTCAAAAGAACAGATAGTAGAATCGATTGCTACAATAGAAAAATCACTCACAAAATTAAAAGAGATGGTAGGGAGAATGAAATGAAGAAGATATATGTTTTAGATTTATGGGGTAGAGGTGGTGAGATTGCATTTCATGAACTCACAAAGGCAGGTTATGCCATGACATACAATAATGCATGGTCTCATGAGGGTTGGTGGGAAGCTGATGCTATTGAATTAGACAGAATGAGAGAGAAAGGATTCAAGAATGAAACTGGATACTGGCACGATGGTCAAGGACAGTATCGTATAGGAGTGCATCAAAATATTAATACTTGTTGGTTTGATGTTTGGGAAACTACAGAAGAACATATAAATGAGTATCCTGATGAGGAAAAAGATGAATGGACAAAGATTACAAAAGACTATGAGAATGGCATGGATGCAGAATCAGACTTGCAATGTGTGTGGGTTGCGGAAGAGTTATTTTATACTGACTGCGATATTAAAGAATTTGAAGAAGAGTATGAAGATTCAGAAAGACCAATGACTCCTCTTCTAGGATTGTTAAGTGATGAAAAAGGTAGTTGGGGAAATCAGTCTATAGAACTAGAAGAAGAGATAGACCCTAAAAGAATTGTCTATGCAATGGCAGAAACACAATTTGGAAATATGGTCACTGGTTTTGCATATATCACTAAAGACAATAAGGTCGTGGAATTTGAAGAACAAGATGGCCCCGAGGGAGATACTAAAGGGATGTATTCAACTCTTGGTTGGAAGTTAGATGAAGACAAGTGGGATAAGGAAGTGCCTTGGAATGAAGTTGCTGTTGCTGTTAAAGAAGGGGAGTTCGAGTTCGAGTAA
>CAYNJB010000118.1:0-3671 GCA_964397515.1 uncultured Nitrosopumilales archaeon
AGTTTTTGCTTTGACATTATTTAGATAAAAAGATGGGTTTTATTCTCCAATGCTGGAAGACCTATAAATATGGCAAGTTTCTTTTTAACATCTTAGAAATTTGTTTAATTCCTAATTAAGAGATTAATAATAAAATAATCTGTCACAAAATCTTGTAGTGCACGTATAAAGGTTGAACTGTTGGAAATCTTGGAGAAATAATGCATCTCATATTGGCCAATTCCAGATAGTTTCTTGTTTATTAGCCTCAACATTTTTTTCTTCTTTTTCATATTTTCGTAAGTTGGCATACTTCTCAATTTGTTTTACCTTAAACACAAATAGAAAAAGCCTAGTCAAAAGAAGTTAATCTAATAGAAATATTAGTTTGACCCTTACCGGTTTTTTTACGATTCACTTTAGAACAAATTAACCATATAAGTGATGCAAGATCGCCCAAAGCTTTGCTATCCTGAATCACAACGAAAAACCAAGGTTAAAGATTCCTCCAGCTCGGACATAAATGGGCTCCTCGAACACATGCAATATCTTGGCACTTAACTTTCTGTTTCTTGAATATTTGGATATCCATAGTAATTAATATAATTTTGAGACAAATGAACCTATTGTCGATAAAGATATCAAAAACAAACCGTTTCGAAGTTTTTTGTCATTTTCTTGAAACAAATTTAAGTAAAACCTATGACCCGGAAACATCAACTCTGATGTATATGATGAGATTTACAGGGAGACAATAATATTTAGGTGACAGTGTGAAAAAACAGTACTACGAAAAACAGAGATGGTTAATGGTTAGTCTCTCCGTTATGATATCATCTGCAGCGCAATTTGCATTGAATTCCTATCCGCCAGTGATCCCGGATATAATGAATGAGTTTGGATTATCTTATAGTGAAGCAGGACTATTAATGTCTCTCCTATCCATAATGGGAATCTTCCTTGCAGTACCTGCCGGTATTCTGGTAATTAGATGGGGTCTGAAGAGAGTTGGAGGTCTGGGGTTAGTCGTTTCCACTATCGGTTCCGGTATTACATTCTTAGGTCCCTCTTTCATCTGGATAGAGATAGGGCGAACAATTATCGGAGTTGGGAACGTCCTTATTCTTATCACGTCTTTTTCCATTATCCCCATTTGGTTCACTAAGGATAATATTGGAAAAGCAATGGGGCTTAAGTCACTCGATATGCCATTGGCTACAATTATCGCTCTAAACCTTGTTCCGATATTAGTAAATGCGTTCGAGTGGCGTATAAGTTTCCTCGTTGCCACAGTTATCCTCATTTTTGTTACTGCAATGTTTTTCTTGCTTTTCAAAGAAGGTTCATCTCCCAAACAACAGCGGTTTCCTATTGAATCCTTAAAGAATAAGCAGATTTGGCTTCTGGGCATTATTTGGGGGTTCTTCAACATGGGGATCATCGCCTATGTGACTTGGGCGGGGACATTCTTCATTGAAATGAGGGGTCTCCCAATTAACCTCTCTTTCTTCATCGTGAGCGCTGTGATGTTGATGGTAATACCTTTTGGGCCAACGGCCGGTATTTTGTCAGATAAGTTTGGAAGAAAGAAATTTGTTATGATGTCTTCTCTGATTGTAGCAATCTCTTTCCTACTTATACCATCTTTGCCTTATCCGATGATGCTTCTTCCTGTTATTACACTTAGCGTTTCAGCAGCCTTTCTACCTTCACCAATATTTTCATTGCAATCAAAAGTTCTTCCCTCGGGAAACGCAGGGGTATCATTTGGCGTTTCTATGATATTTAGCTCCCTTGGAATAACAGTTGGCCCATATTTAGTGGGGTTAACTAGAGATATATCCACAGGGATGTTTCCGGTCTTTCTTGTGATGAGTATCTTCGTCTTTCTTGCATTCATATTTACATTTCTAATTAAAGATAAGCCAACATGAGGATTTGGGTTCAACTAATATTGTTTGATAGAATATTCAGAATACATTTCGGAGTACTTTTTTTTCTTCATCAAATCATGAATTCAAATTACCGACTAAGTTATCTTAATTCTTTTTTAATGGAACAGAACCAATATAGACTAAGATACAGGGAGCTTACGTATATCAGGGAATCAAAGTTGTCGTCTGCAAAAGGATCATCTAAGTTGCATGGTAAGCCACCGATTCCTAAAATGATCAAGAGAAATACCGTTTTTTTAGCTGGAAGTCAGGCAAACGTTGCCGTAATTTTTCAAGTTGTACCTACAGTTGCTAGTTTGATTATACTGCGTATGACTGGTTCAATTGCATTTGTTGGAGCAGCAGTTGCAATCCTTGGTCTAATGCGTATATTCACATCTTATCCTATTGGAAAAGTTGCAGATCGTTGGGGAAGAAGACATGCATTGCTCCTGGGAATGTCTTTTTTGCCTTTTGGCGCAATATTACTCTTTTACTCTGTGACTCAAAATGATATAACACTATTTTTTCTAGGTATTGCTTTTCATGGTTTAGGTCATAGCGCGGTTCAGCAAGTTCGTATAGCCGTATCAGATATGTACCCCACTGCGAGGAAAGCCGAAAGCGTGAGTTATGTTTTAACCGGAAGCATAGCCGGAACCATTGGAGCGCCCTTAATAATTGCATATGCAGTGAAATTTGCTGAAGATACTGGGTTAGATCCTTATTCTACTCCATGGCTTTTTATGCCTTTTTTTGCATTAGCTTCTATAGTACTAATCATTGTGGTTAACCCCGATCCACAGAAAATAGCTCAGAATCTAAAGAAGTACTACCTAGACTACTCCCCTGTAAACATCAATAAAGAGTTGATAAACTCAAAAATCAAGATACGCGATTTTGTCACGTATTACCCGATAATTGTTTCACTATTAGTCACATCATTAACTTGGGGTATTATGGCAATGATGATGTCCCTCGTCTCAGTTATTTTAAGAGCCCACGGTTTTGACCTAACAGCTATATCAATCGCGGTTTCAATACATGTTCTAGGCATGTACGCGCTCTCAATACCCATAGGTCGTTTAGCTGATCGATTTGGGAGAAAGAAGATATTAATGGCCGGATCGGCTTTTTCTGGTATAGGGGCTATAATTACTACCGCGTCCAATGAATACTGGGTAGTGGTAACAGGAATTTTTCTAGTAGGTCTAGGTTGGAGTGCAGCTATAGTAACTTCTACAGCTATTATCTCAGACGTCTGTCATCCAGGAATTCGTGGTAGAGTTCTTGGGGTAATCAATATGTCCACCGGAGTTACAAGCGTTATGTTACCACTAGTTGGTGGATTAATAGCCGACTCCATGGGCTTTTTTGCTATTGGGGTCCTCGGGCTGATAATTTCATTTCCAAGTATATTCGCAACTTTCTTCCTCCGAGAAACTCAGCCGGGAATATTCAAACATAAACTCCATGAGAACATATCTTCGAATTAATAATAAGAATAAGATTGCCAAATTTAAAGAAAAAGAAGATATGCCTTATCGGTTTTCTGGCCAAATTCATTGAAAGAATGCGTTAGCAAGGAATACGTAAACGGTGTAAACTGTTGTTGGGCGGGAAAGGCATTAGTAGATATAAATATTGAAGTAGTGTATAATTAAATTTACATATATTTACCACGATATTTAAATTGAAGGAAAAAGCACATATTATTTGATGGTCTTTGAAAATATTACCTATTCATACTCAAAAGAA
>CAYNJB010000119.1:0-3535 GCA_964397515.1 uncultured Nitrosopumilales archaeon
TAGGGATAGTTCTTCTAAGTCTTAACACTGATTCTATTGTCCTCATCATAAAAATGGTTTCATTTTTACAATTCGGTAACGCTATAAAATAATGCGGTGTAATACCCCCTCTCTGAGCTAACCACGATGAGATTATGCTTCTTATGCTTGGTTCAACTTGAAAACACGCATCAATCGATTCTCCTATAGGTATACCTCCTGGACCTAAATATTTATGTGCAAATACGTATGCTCTTTTTTTTGTTATGAATGCTTTAACTATTTTATTCGGTGATTCTTGATTAGGTCTAGCCTTAATTTTAAGTTCTACTAATAAACCTGATGTAGCAGCTGCCTCAAGATCCTTATGCTTGTTTTCTACTGGGTCTTGACTATCAATCTTCACCGCGAATCGCTCGTTATGGTAGATCTCATTTTTTCCAACTTCCACCATTGCGTTAACTATTTTTGTGAAACCCAGTTCTTTTTCTTCCGCTATTGCAACATATTCAATACCTGGAAATCTTGATACTATTTCAGCAATCTCAACGTAGCTTGAAGACTTAATTATTATATGGTCTTCATAATCTAAAATTTTCTGCGTTTTTTTTGGAACAAAGAGGCCCATCGACTCTTTAATTTGAGGTAAAAGTTCTTTTGTGTAACGCTTTTTTTTATTATCTTTTATAGCGGGCACTACAAGTAATACTTTGTCGCGCATCTTCATTAATTACCTTTAATTAATGATGCTTATAAGAATCCTGTGGTTAAATAGGTAAGATGATCGATCCTAAAATGCCAAACAAAGTTTCTTTATCACTTATTTCAGAAGTTTTTGTTATGCCTGAAGGTTCTTCCACTCATCTTAAAGGGTGGGTATCATCTAAAAGTGAAATAGGCCGCATAGTATTTATTGTTCTAAGAGATTCGTCAGGATATATTCAGGTTGCAGGTAAAAAAGAATATATGGATTCAGAATCTTTCAAGACTTTGAAAGAAGTAACCATTGAATCAGCTGTGGCAGTCTATGGAAATGTTCGAGTGGATAGTCGATCTCCTGGTGGTAAAGAGGTGTCTCTTTCTTCCTTCAAATGTGTTAGTCAAGCTCAAGTTTGGCCGATTTCCAAAAGCGCTATTAAGTCTAGATCATTCCTTTATGATAATCGTCATTTATCCATTCGAGGAAAAAAGATCTTATCTGTAATGAAGATCCGTGCTATGATTCTTCAATCAGCTTTCCAATTCTTCGCGAACGAGGGATTTCATTTAATAAACGCGCCCACAATAGTTCAATCTGCTAGTGAGGGCGGTTCTACACTTTTCTCTTTAGATTATTTCGGGCAACCTGCTTATCTTACTCAAAGTTCTCAATTTTATGAAGAAGCAGCTATATGCGGTCTTGGACAAGTCTTCGTTATTCAACCTGCTTTTAGAGCTGAAAAATCAAAAACCTCCAAGCACCTTACTGAATTCTGGATGATTGAAGCAGAAAAAGCCTTTATGGATCAGGAAGAAAATATGTGTCTACAAGAAAATTTTCTAACATATATTTGTAATCAGGTAGCCGATTTATGCAAAAATGAGCTAGGAAATCTTGGTAGGAAATTCACTCCCCCTAAACCTCCTTTTATCAGAATAACGTATGATGAAGTCCTAGATATTGCGTCTAATCAAGGAGTCATAATTAAGTGGGGCGAAGATATTTCAACTGAAGCTGAAATATTGATTTCCAAAAAATTTCAAGACCCTTTTTTTATAACCGACTATCCTCTTGTTACCCGAGGCTTTTATCATCTTACAAAACCTGGTAATAGCAAATTAACTCTCTCAGCTGATCTTATAGCCCCTGAGGGGCATGGTGAAATTGCAACAGGTGGTCAAAGGATACATGATTATGATGTCTTACTAAAGAGAATAAATGAACAAAGTATGTCTACGGAATCTTTCAAATGGTATTTAGATCTAAGACGATTTGGAATGCCTCCTCATTCAGGCTTTGGAATAGGTGTCGAAAGAGTAATTAAATGGGTCTGTGATCAAAAACACATTCGATCAACCAGTCTTTTTCCAAGAACTCTCAACCGTATTGATCCATAAATTAGTTCAATTCTGGATCTAATGTATATGGAAAAAATAAAAAAAGGACCTAAAAGTTTAACTAAACCTCAGTTATGATGAGAATTTAATATTTGGAGATGTTTGTCAAATTGAATATACCCCGCGCCCTCACAATTGCCGGTTCAGATTCGGGAGGCGGCGCAGGTATTCAAGCTGATTTGAAAACATTTGCTGCTTTTGGTGTGCATGGAATGTGTGCTATTACCGCTGTTACCGCACAAAACACTGTTAATGTATCAGGAATGCAAACAATAAAACCTGAAGTAGTTGCTCTTCAGATTAAATCTGTTGTATCAGATATCGGTGTGGATGTTATAAAAACTGGGATGTTACATAATTCGGATATTATCCAAGCTATGGCCAAAGAAATTCGAAAGATACATGTGCCTTTAGTGGTCGACCCAGTTATTGTCTCAAAAAATGGATCAAACCTTCTGGAAGAAGAAGCTGTACCTACCATCATTAAGGAACTATTTCCTTTAGCAACAGTGGTAACTCCTAATCTTCTTGAAGCCGAAATATTAGTTGACTTTAAGATAAAAACTGTTGATGATGCTAAACATGCTGCGTCTGTTATATGTGAAATGGGTCCTAAAGCAACCGTTGTTAAAGGGGGTCATTTGGAGATAGGTAAAATGGTTACAGATGTTCTGTGTTATAATGGTGAAACGAAGTCATTTGTTGGAAACAGAATAACCGAAAGTAATACGCATGGAACTGGATGCACGTTTGCTTCTGCGATTGCCGCCAATATTGCAATAAAAAATGAAATTGTTGTCTCAGTAGCAAATGCGAAAAATTTTGTTGAAGAATCTATTCGTAATAGTCTCAAAGTAGGTGGGGGTTCTGGTCCAGTAAACCCTTTAGGATATGTTTATCGCGAGTTTATGAAACAACAAATTATTACAAACCTTCTTAGCGCAATTGAATTACTTGAAAAAGACTCACATTTCGCGTTTCTAATACCTGAATGTCAATCCAATATTGCCATGAGTTTGCCTTTTCCAACCTCATTCCAAGACATAGCAGCTATCCCTGGGAGAATAGTGAAAATTGTAAACCGCGTTAAAGCTTCCTCATATCCACTATTTGGGGCGTCACACCATTTAGCATCCACTTTATTAGTTGTCTCAAGGCATAATCCAGATGCAAAAGCTGTTATTAACATCAGATATACCAAAAAAATTGTTGATTCTATTCATAAACTTCATTAGCAGAAAGATCACAATCTCTATCCACTTCACAGAAACTTACATCAGCATACGGCGCTTCTGTATCAGCTTCACAAACCCCTGCATTAGTACAACTATAACCTTCATCACAATCATTGTAAGAATCACAATCAGAACAGAAAGAAGTTACTTCATCAACGACATCATAACAAATACTAGAATCACAATCGCTATCTTCATCACATTCTTCACCTTGTTCCAATAAA
>CAYNJB010000120.1:0-3505 GCA_964397515.1 uncultured Nitrosopumilales archaeon
GAAAATACTAAAATTGTTTGCTTATCATCACTAAACAGCCTCAATTCCTGAAGTTGCTCCGTTATCGTCGTTAACTCAAATGAAGTAACACCGCCCAGTGATGCGAAAAACTGTTGCTCAAGATCCATCAACCCTCCGTCAAGACAAGCTCTCTCTGTAGCTGCTATAGCCCCAAGTGATATTTTTCCTCCAACTCCTATCTGCTTTTCATCACCGTTTGTCTTCCCAGAGATCAGGTATCCTTCAGAGGTCTGATAGTCACTGGAGTACGTGTTACAGCTACCTGAACCATCTAAACTCCAATCAGCATCAAAATTTATAGTGATATTTGCAACTCCCTGCAATAGGGTTTCTTGTCCATCCTTAACAAATGACTTCATTACCCACTTTTTGCCTAATAACTGATCCTGGTTCGTATTGCCCTGATTATCAATATTGACCGGATATAAAAACGCAATAACTAATACGACCACTACTATTGAAGCGGCAAGTGCAACATATTTTGTTTTCATATTATATCATCTACCCGCACTAACATGCCCCGAGAGATAACTATATTGTTTAGAACAGTTGTCAAAACGCTAGAACAGCTAACTTGATTCTAGTGAAGTCGTAGAATTACTAAAGAGAAATTTGCATGAACGTAAAAAAATATAATAAAATTCCTAGTTTACTAGTAAGTCTAAACCTAACCTAATTTTCCAAAGATTTCATAACGATAGTAATAATAGGCTCCTTTAACCTTTTAGTGAAAGTTTGAGAATTATTAAAATCCTAAACATTGGTAGAAATGGCTGTGTCAAATCCACTAAACTATATTCAATAGAATTAATGTATTGGTGATTAAATGGGTGTTTTTGAGGTTATTGAGAAACGGAGGAGCATACGAAAGTATAGATCTCAGCCGCTAGACCAGATGAATATTAACCGAATACTTGAAGCGGCGAGGCTGGCGCCTTCAGCCGCTAATTGTCAACCTTGGCATTTCATTGTAGTCACAGATCCTGAGACTAGGCAAAAGATGAAGAACGTTTATGATCGGGACTGGTTTGTGTCTGCACCATTGATTTTGATTGGTTGTGCAGACCCTGAAGATGGGTGGGTGAGACGAGATGGTGAGAATTATTCTGAGATTGATGTAGCTATAGCTATGCAAAATATGGTGCTAGTTGCTACTGAACTAGGTCTTGGAACATGTTGGGTTGCAGACTTTGATGAAGCCGCCATACATCAGATCCTGCAGATCCCTGAAGCTAAAAAGATCGTAGCCATAATTACCGTAGGATATCCAGATACGATAAAAGGGGTTGTAACTGACAGAAAATCTCTGAACGAAATAGTTCACTTCGAAAAATGGTGATCTCATAATCTTAAGATATATTAAATCAAATATTCATCTCTCCCCAAAGAGAATATACATATTCACTGTTTGAGTAAAAATAAATTGTTTGAGGAATATACACATTCATATTAACCTGGCTTAAAATATCTGTAGTGGCCTAAAAAAAGTGTTGATATTGATAAATACTAAAAAAAGAGGATATAAAATAGCTTTATCCACATTAGTAAATCATTAGGCGGCTAAATTAGATATGAGTAGTTATCCAGAAAAAAAGCCCAAAAAGATTAGGAAAAAACGATATATTCCAAATCTTGCAGCTTCCCTCTTTAAACCAAAAGATGACTGGAGTTCATGTTTAGCGTTAAAAGAATATAATCAGGCATTTTTCCCATTCAAAGTTGATAACGTCTATTATGAAGAATGTGTAAAAGGAATGAAGAAAATTCCCGCAGAGTCGGTTGACGTCATAATAGCTGATCCTCCTTTTGGATTATCTTTTAATGGGAAAGAAGCCATATATAATCGTGACAGCCGCTTTGTCCGCGACGGATACCGCGAGGTTAAAGGCAATTACGGATATTTTTCCAGTAAATGGATAAAAGAACTTCCTCGGATCATGAAGAAAACAGGCTCAGCCTGGATATTTAGCGGCTGGACAAACCTAGCTGACGTATTAAACGCGGCCCGAAAAAGCGGGCTCACTTTAATCAACCACATTATCTGGAAATATCAGTTCGGAGTATTCACTCGACGAAAATTCGTGACAAGCCACTACCACATCCTGTTTCTGGTAAAAAGCGATGATTATTACTTTAACAAAGTAACCCATTACCCATTGGATGTTTGGGAGATAAATCGCACATACAAAAGAGGTCAGATTAAAAATAGTACTAAACTCCCTGAAAGCATCATAATGCGTTGTATCGACTTTTCTTCGCGTCCGGGTGACCTCATATTGGACCCGTTTATGGGCAACGGTACCACTGCCACAGTCGCAAAAGGCACATTCCGACATTATCTAGGCTTTGAAGTAAACAAAGAAATGAGTGACGTTATCCAGAAAAACTTGGCGACCACTAAACTTGGGCAGTTCTATACCCCATATAGCACACGCACAGATTAACACATGATGCGACAACCAAGCAATTTTCTGATGATGCCTTCTAAATAACTTAATGATCGCCAAAATAACATATAACCATCTTTCTATATTCCTATAGGATGGATCTTTACAAGGACCGCGACTTCATTAAAACAAGAAATAACCTTATTTTCTGTGTGGTCGGCTATGTTCACCCCAAAGATCGCGTGCTGGCCTATCTCAAGTATACCCCCAGCTCAGATGGTCCATGGGGCGGAAAAGATCAGAAATACAGTCGGTCTATGTCCCACTATTCTGCCTCAGAGGTTCAAAAGAACATTAATTGGTTGAAGAAAAACTATCCTAAATACGTAGTATACCTCAATGAGTTAGGTTTTGAGATGTCTTCTATCCCCAAAGACGAGATATCCAAACACTATGTTCCCTCAGAACGACTTAAAGAGATTTTATCATCTGGTCCAACTGATACTCTGGAGGAATCCGTTAAAACCCTAGTATCATTAATTTCCAAAACATCGGGTGTCCCAATACAAAACTTTGGTGTAACCGGATCAATTCTCCTAAAAATACATAACACCAGTTTCTCAGACCTGGATATTTCAGTATATGGGCGGATGAACAGTGAGAAAGTTAAGGCCGCTGTTGAACGTCTCTTTAAAGACCCAAAATCTGTCGCTAACAAACTTCAGGGAAATCATCTTGAAAAATGGTGCCGCGAAAAAGCGGAAACATATCCTATAAGCCAAAGTGAGTCCAGGCGTTTTTACTCCCGTCGTTGGAATTATGGCATATTCAATGATACATATTTCTCAATCCACCCAACTCGTTCAGACAATGAGGTCATTGAAGAATACGGCGATGAATCCTACAGAGGGTTAGGCGTAATCTCAGTGGAGGCTTCAATAAGCCGTGTAATCGAAAACCTATACAACCCTTACAGGTATAAGGTGGAAGACGTCAAGAGTAAGAACGGGGAAGCTGTTCCGACTGTGGATGAAATAATCTCGTTTGAAGGATTCTATGGCGGGATTCCGGAAAACGGGGAACGCGTTATAGCTAAA
>CAYNJB010000121.1:0-3481 GCA_964397515.1 uncultured Nitrosopumilales archaeon
TGACACAGCACAGCTAGTGTGGTTCGTCAAAAACATAGATGCATTCAATATGGAACATATTAAAATCGGATTCCAACCTGTGACACTGGCAGATGAACTTAGAAAGACCATTTCCAGATTGCAAGACGAATACATAACATATGAAAAACTTGAGAAATACGTGTCAAAAAGCGAAGCGAAAAGTCGAGGCGAAGAAGAACGTGAGAAGCTAAACACATTAAAAGATCTTCTGAAAGCATACAAAGCCTATGAGATATACAAAGAAAAAAATAATATGATCGACTTTGGAGACATGCTCACAAAAACATATGGTCTTCTGAAGTCAAAACCGCTTATCCTGAAGAAATATCAGAAACAATTCAAATATATTCTCGTGGATGAATATCAAGACACCAATTTTATCCAACTGCAGATAGTTAACCTGCTCGCAGGAGAATACAAGAACATCACCATAGTTGGAGATGATGATCAAAGCATCTACAGCTTCAGAGGCTCTAATCTAACCAATGTTGCTGAGTTCAAAAAAAAATATCCCAAACATAAAGAACTGCTCCTGGAGCAAAACTACAGATGCAGCAAGAATATTTTGAATGTGGCGAATAATCTAATTTCGAAAAAACCCGACCGAATTGTAAAAAAGCTTTTCACAAACAACGACGATGGAGACAAGGTTGTAATTGCCGAATGTAGAAATGAGGAAGAACAGGCAATGTACATAATAAACGAATTAAGCAAATTGGTGAAAAAGAATAATTATCGTGACATCGCCATTCTTATAAGAAGAAAAAAAGATGCTCAGCCAATCCTCGATCTGCTCACTAAACACAGGATTCCATATGATTTTGTTAGCAACACAAGTTTCTTCAGAGAACCCATAATCAAAGACGTAATGGCATATATTCGAATCGCAGCTGATCCCTTAACTGCAAATGTTGAGATAATGCGGATTTTGCATAGAGACGTATTCGCCATCAAACCAGCTGAGAAAGGAAAGTTTTCAAGATTTGCATATCATAAAAAGATTAGCATCTTCGAAGCTTTTGAACGGCTGCAAGAGATCAAGATCGACCAAAGCAGGTTCTCCCACGTGTACGGAAAAATATCTGACCTAATACAGTTAAAAACGAAGCTTAATCTCACAGAGCTTATCTACAAGATACTGTTTGAGCTAGACTTCTATAAACACGAGGTAAGCTTAAGTAACGAACGTAACATTGCGCTACTTAACCAGTTCTACAAGTTTGTCGTCGACTACTATAACCTCTATGGCGAAGATGAGATCACGGAGCTAATTGACTACATTGAATACGCCTCAAAGTTTGAGATAAAAGAAGAACACGATGGAATAAACAACGCGATCCAAATAATGACCTTACACACCGCGAAGGGAAAAGAGTTCCCATACGTGTTTATCCCAAACCTAGTTAAAGGGAAACTCCCGACCAACTATCAAAGCGATAAAATCAAGATCCCAGACGAGCTCAACAACGGAGAAAAAACAAGCTTTAACGAATCAGAGCTGCACAATCAAGAGGAAAGACGACTACTATACGTAGGAATGACAAGGGCTGAAAAGAAGCTATTCCTATCCTACGCTTTACGATACGGGGAAAACAAGCGTGACTCCAAGCCAAGCCAATTTCTGGAAGAAATCAAACACACAGAAAACCCAAACATACTATATCAGAAAATAAAGCTAGACCCCATAGCAATAAAAGAAGAATCAGTAACAGAACAGATAAAACAGAAATACATCAAAGACATCATCTCAGACCTACAAAGATCACAATACACAACAATAATCCCAAAAATAATGTTACTCGACAAAATCGAAGGTAACACACCGTCAGATCTGCTTAAGGACATCAAAGAACCAAACTACGGAAATATTCTAGGCCAAATCAAGAATGGAGAACTAGAAAAAGAAAGGGAAATCGAACAGGAACCCATCTTCTCCGCCTCCCAGTTCAACACATACAATCGGTGTCCAAGGGTCTACAAATATAGATATGTCTACAGGATCCCATCAGCCCCAAAACCCTACTTCGACTTCGGAGGAACAGTCCACTCGGTTATCGAAGGTCTCTCCAAGAAAGTCATGGAAGGTGAGAAAGCCAATCTTGAACTAGCAGAGCATCTTCTCGAGACACAATGGAGAAATCAGGGGTACTCCACTGAGATTGAGGAGAAACAAGCTAAAAATGATGCAAGAAATATCATCAAAACATTCCTAGAAGAAGAAATGAGAAACCAAGCAAAGATAATTGACGTGGAGAAAAGGTTCACAATCAAAGTCGGCGGACACCGAATTCAAGGGGTAATAGATAGAATCGACAAAAAAGGAGAAGACTACATGATCATCGATTACAAAACCTCAAAAACCCTAATATTTGAAAACAAGTTACGTGAAGACGTCCAACTACTAACATACGAGATGGCCGCAAAAGAACTATACGGCAAGAAGCCAAAGAGAGTAGGACTATGGTTCCTCAGGCAAAACCGGAAAATCATGATCGAGTCAAAAGACGAAGACATTAAAAAAATCGAGCAAAAAATTTTTGATACAATACATCTAATTATGAAAGAGGAATTTAAGCCAACCCCGGGCTGGGAATGCCGCAACTGCGACTATGGCCTTCTTTGTGAAGCCCCCGAAATAGTTTCAAAACTATTCACAGGATATTAATCCCACTAAATAAAAGGCCAACACACTCATATTAGAAAAAAGGACTATTTCAAATGACAGGAAGGCAACATCTAACAGATATCTACCCAAACAGTGTCTCTAACTTGGTTAAAGATGATTATTTTCATTATGTATAACAAGATCTGTAGGAGAAAAAGATATTTTCTTCATGGTTATAGGATAACTGGTTGATGTGAATAACTCAAACCTTAGAAAGAATATTCATGTTGGTGCTCTAGTTAGAATTGTGGAAAAGCAAAATCAAGCTACGGGTAAATTAACCGAGGGAAATGTCAATAAAGTTTTAACTCATTCCTCGGAACATCCTCATAGAATAAAAGTGAAACTAGAAAATGGTGTAGTCGGTCGTGTCAAGGAAATTGTGAATTCAAATCTTGATAACAAAAAAATACGGGCAATAGAAAACAGCTGTTTTAGAATATGTTGAATATTACTATGTGGGTATGAACCCAGTTATGATTGATAGTAATTGGAATGCGGTGAATGAGATTGAAAGACAGACAGGTATAGTTAATACCCAGGCCCAGATTAGGTTTCTAGCAACGCCCCACCTTACTGCTGAAAGTCTTTTGGTAGACCCAGTGCCCATAATTGCGCCTGCAATTGTGTGAGTTGTACTTACGGGTATGCCTGCTTGAGCTGTGCCTATTAGCATTAATGCTGAAGAGGTCTCAGCGCAAAATCCTTGATAAGGCTCCAGCTTCGTGATTTTCATACCCATTGTTCGAATTACTTTCCATCCTCCGAAATAAGTTCCTAATGCAATTGCTGCAT
>CAYNJB010000122.1:0-3473 GCA_964397515.1 uncultured Nitrosopumilales archaeon
CTGAGGTAGTCTGTGAATCTATATCCTCCTGCTTCCATCACAAGCAAGTTACATTTATGGCTTATAGGGGTCAAGAAAGGCATGGCCGCTGCAAAAGCTACTCCCATTAAAAGGGGGAACCCTGCTACACCCAGTATATCGCCAAGCCTAAGAGCGACAGGAGCCATAAAGACTGTTGCTGCGACGTTATTCATAACATTCGAAAGTAAGTTTGTTGTAACATATACCACTATTAATGCGACAATAGGCGCGGTTACCCCCATCAGAAAGATTGTTTCAGCAATGATTATGTCTGCGCCTGTCTTTTCCATTGCGACCCCAAATGGGATCAGCGATCCTATTAGGATTAGAATAGGCCACGGCACAGTCTCGTAGGCTTCCTTGATCTTTACCGAGTTTCCTAGCAGCATCCCTACTGCGCCAAGAGCTAATGCGACACTGATCGGAATAATGTTTAAAGCGCCAAGCGAAATAGCTACTATTGCTATGATGAGTGTTAATTTTTTAGGCGCATGTGCGTGAAGCAAAATACCTCTCGCACGCAGAGGCGCGCATTTTAGCTCTTGACACGTTCTAGTCAAATCAGCGTCCGCGGCTTCCAACATTAAGGCGTCTCCCTCCTTAATGCTGATATTACCCACTTTCCTGGTTAGAGCTGAGCGGTGCCGAGCGATGCCAATAAGAGTTACGTTAAGCCAGTCCCTCAGGTGCAATTCGCTTGCGCTTCGGCCGATAAGCGACGATCCTGACATAACTATTACTTCTATGAGGCTGAGCCCTTTTTGCATTTCTATCACTTCTTCCGATTTGACTGTCTCCAGTCCTCTCTCCCTTCTCATCTTATCTAGATCTTCAGCATCCGCTCTCACCACAATGATGTTGCCATTAGCTATCTTCGTCTTGTTATGGGGCATCTCACTTTCCCTGTTATTCTTGATGATCCTGACAACTTCAATACCTGTGAATTCCTTTTCTAAGTCGCCTATTGTTTTCCCTAAAAAGCTGGATTTCTCAGTTGCCTTAACCTCAAATACATAGTTTGGCAGTTGGGAACCTTCATCTACCTCATGAGGACTGGTGCGAAGAGGGAGAATTCGTCTCCCAACCAGGACAAATAGTAATAGTAAGCTAATAAGAACTAATATGCCAACCGGAGTGAATTCGAAGATTCCTATGGGCCTCCCGAGTTCTTGGATTGCTATCGAACCTACAACGATATTCGACGGAGTCCCGATAAGTGTCAGTCCGCCGCCGATCAAGGCAGCATAACCCATTGGTATCAATATCTTCGAAGACCTTATTCCGAGGCTTTTAGAAAGCGAGATACCCACAGGTAACATGATGGCTAGAGCCGCGATATCATTTATGAAACCCGACGCAATGGCGATTGCAGCTAGAAGCAGAAGAAATGGGATAATTGGGCGCTTTTCAAACCGTAAAAGCCCTTCAGCTACCTTGTCCAGGATCCCCGTGTTACTTAGGCCCCTGGCTATAATCAACGCTGAGGCAACCGTGATCACTGCTGAGCTAGAAAAGCCTTGAAAAAGCTCCTCGAAGCTTAGAATCGATGTGATGCCCAGGCCAAGTAACATGATAAACGCCACAAGGTCATACCTAATTCGTTGCCACGCAAACATTACTATGCCGGCAGCGAGAAGGCTGAATACAATTCCGATTTGTAATTCTTGGCCGATCATCCTTAATCCGTATTAAAGACTGGAATTTATATTAATGCATTTTATTCTTGTTTAGGTTCTTATATGTTGGTTCGGTTTTCATTTCATATTATTGTTTAAATATGGCGTGTTAATTATTTTAATATCTGCTTATGTCGGAAAAAATCAGTACTAACTGTCGGGCTTGTGGACATGGTGGCTGCGGTGTTTTAGTCCATGTTCAAGACGGGAAAATCACTGGCATAGAAGGTGATGAAACCCATCCTATTAGTAAAGGCTACATATGTTTAAAGGCCTTAGCATCAATTGAAGAAGTTTATCACCCTCAACGTTTGAAACATCCGCTTAGGCGTATAGGCAGCAAAGCTTCCGGTAAATGGGAACCGATATCTTGGGATGAAGCTTTGGCAAATATTGCTGAAAAACTTGGAAGCATCGCCAAAGAATCTGGCCCCGAAGCGGTTGTTTTCTCCCATGGAACGGGTCGGGACTACTTCCATTTTATGAACCGCTTTTCCAACCTTTTCGGGTCTCCCAACTATCTTACCAATGGGCATGTGTGTTGGATTCCACGTTCATCAGTAAGCAAAGTTTTAGGTCTTGGCGGTTTACCTATCCTCGATTATGACTCTTCACCTGATTGCGTGTTGGTGTGGGGGAATAACTGCATAATATCAAATCCTGATGAATATGTTGGAATAAATCTTGAAATCGCCCTAAAAAAAGGGGCTAAACTCATTGTGGTGGATGTTCGGCGAACTCCTCTAAGCCTCCGGGCTGACATTTGGCTAAAACCTCGGCCTTCAACTGATCTAATTCTGTCACTTGGGATGATAAAATACGTAATTGATGAAGAGCTCTACGATAAAGAGTTTATAGAAAACTACTCAGTGTGCTTTAAAGATTTACAGTCACATGTTAGGCGTTATACTCCTGAGTTGGTTGAGGAGTTAACAAGTGTTCCTAAAGACTTGGTAATTGAAACTGCGACAATGTATGCGACAACCAAACCTGCAGGTATCCAATGGGGCGTAGGTGTGGAGCAGAATGTTAACTGCATTGCTACTGACACATCTTTAATGTACCTTGTGGCACTGACCGGAAACCTAGATGCACCTGGGGGAAATGTTGTATTCTCAAGTCCGCCGACCGTAAAATACCGCGATTTCGGGTTACCCGAAAAACTTTCACAGGCACAGGCGGATAAGAGAATCGCCGGCCAAAAATATAAAATGCTTGCTTTGGTAAATCGAAGTCCACCTTACGCTATTTGGGATTCCATCATCAAAGGTGACCCGTATAAAGTTAGGGCTCTTTTCGTCGCAGGGTCAAATCTGCTAGTTGCACGTGAGAATTCTCATAGAGTTCAGGCAGCTCTAGAAGAAGTCGAGTTCCTGGTTGTTTCAGATATTTTTATGACGCCCACCGCTGAATATGCTGACATAGTTCTACCTGCAGCTACTTGGCTTGAGTATAACACAGTAGCTGATTACTGGAAGAACCACGGATATGTCTTCCCTAGACGTAAAATAGTTGAGACACCTGAGTGTTGGTCGGACCTCAAAATATTCAATGAACTCGGGAAAAGACTTGGATTCAAAGGATACTTCTGGGATCACCCAGATGACGCGTTGGACTATATCTTCGAACCCACCGGTATATCTTGGTCGGAGTTTGCAAACATGCCCTATCTGCGAGGGAAAGTGGAATACAGAAAGTATCGCAGAGACGGGTTTGCTACAAAGAGCGGAAAATTCGAATTCTACCCCAAGTCATTCAAAGACTGGGGACTTGGCC
>CAYNJB010000123.1:0-3438 GCA_964397515.1 uncultured Nitrosopumilales archaeon
ATACTTTAGCATAATATGTCTCAAGTTTTGAGTCATCTATCAGATATACTTTATCAGCACCGTAGTAAATAGATTCCTTAGCAAGATCTTTTACATTATATCCTAACAAAACTCCGACGACGTGAGTGTCCTTTTTTTCCGCCAAACTTTTGGCTACACTAAGCATCTGCAAACTAGTTTCATTAATATTGTCTCCTTCAACTTCTAAAAACACCCATATTCCCTGATATTTTGATGAATCTATTTTACCCCACTCATTACAAATCTCTGACATATTTATCACCCTTAATTGCTAAGAAGTTTATCCTCATTTAGTTTGTTTACAAGCCACTCAGCGGCTTTACTAGAATCTTTTTCTTTGAAGACTTCTTTTTTCCGAGCCACTTCAGCCATAAATTGTGTTTTTGCAACAAATGTGGGTGAACCCCTCAATCCGATGCACAAGGCGTTTAACCCTAACACTGCATTATTCCAGGTATCAATTGTTCCCTCTGTTTTTGTTCTTAGTTTACTCATTAACTTCACTTTTCTGGGTGAATTTGAATGCATAGATGTTGAAATTAAAGCTGGTAATTGAACATCATATTCCTCATATGAATTCTCAAGTAGACGTTTCACCAATAGATTTCCATTTGAATAATTCACCTCTGTAACATAATATATGAACGGTAAATCGAGCCAAGAAGCTATCTGCGCTCCAATATGCGCAGTAGAACTATCCACAGTCTCCTGTCCCACTATTACCAAGTTGTATCCCTCAATTTTCTGAATAGCTTTTGATAATGTATAAGATGTTGCAAGCGTATCTGCTCCTGCGAACATTTGATCAGAAATCAGTACTCCTTTATCACACCCAATTCCTATTGTGTGTTCTAACCCTATTTTCGCCATAGGTGGACCCATTGTTAAAGCTGTAACCGTTCCTCCATATCTATCTTTGAGTTGTAAAGCTAGTTCTAACGCATTCAAATCAGGCGGATTAATAATGCTTGGAGTTCCAGTTCGAATAAGTGTACCTGTCTTTTGATCTATATTAACAGCTGTAGTATTTGGAACCCATTTGATTCCAACGATAATGTTTAACGTCATTTATTACCCAAACCTATAATGTATTCCTCGACCACTTTTTGGATAATTCCATTCAACTGCTTCTTCTTCGCACAGAACTCTACAGGTTCCACATTCAAGACATCCTTCATAGCTATAGACTATTTTATTATCTAAATAGCTGAAGCAACCTGCAGGGCAAAGATTTACACATTGCTTTGATACACAGTTTTTACATTTATCTGAATTGACTTTTATATGCGGTTCAAAATCCACATCCCAAATATCACTTTTGAGTATATCCTCTATTCTTAGAGGTTTCATCATTTTAGTGATCAAAAATTTCTCACTACCTTATAGGCTGTTCTTAATAGTTGAAGCCAACTAACATTTTTTCTCGATTTCTTCATTGCCTCTAATATAGTCGGCGCCTCATACTCAAGCAGGAACATGTTTCTAGCTAAATTATTTATTAATTCAGGGTAACGTTGAACAATTTTTTCGCTCTCCATAATTTTTGTTACCTTATTAAATTTATTAAGTTGCTTCACCATAAAGCTCTTTTTCAGTAACAAATTATATTCCCCTAATAGCTTATTTGAATAATCTCCTTCACCATGAGCTTTTTCGAACGCCTGAGCTGCAAGATAGCCCGAATAAGCTGAAAAATCAACTCCTCTGTATGTATACCCTAAATTTAAAAGAAATCCTCCAGCATCTCCAACAACCATCAATCCATCAATGTTTTGTTTGGCCATAACCTGCATATTTTCAGGTATAAGATGGGCTGAATATTCAATTATACTGTTATCTCCAACATATTTGTTAATTATTGGATGCAGACGAATTCCTTCAGCTATTCTTGACACATGTTCATTAATGGATTCAACTGCTTGTTTTAAGAGTAAGACTGAACCGATACTTATTGCACCATTATTTGTATAAACAAACGCCCCACCAGGTATTCCATTGGTTATATCTCCCATCAAAACCCAAGATAATCCTTCTTTCTCCTTAAGCCCAAACTTCATATCTATTTCTTGATTAGACATCTTAATCGTTTGTTTAACCCCTATAGCTACATCACTTGGCATTAACTTCTTAACAATCCCAGCTCTTTCCAATAAGAGGCGATTAACTCCCTCTGCGTCTATCACTACATTACTTCTAATAGACTCATCTCCTACAATTATTCCTTTAACACATCCATCTTCTAACAATAAATTATCTACAGTGATCTCGGTAATGAGTTTAGCACCCTCATTTACAGCCTTTTTCGCCATCCAATCTGAAAGTTCTGAAAGGTAACAAACAAAACTTGTACTTTCTTTTCCATCAAAATCCATGGAAAAACTTTCACCGTCCTTAACCAAGGATATTCTTTCTTTAGTTACCCACCTCTGAATAGGTGCTTCTTTAATAAAGTTAGGATAAATTTCCTCAAGTGGTTTAGAATAAACTCTCCCACCAAACATGTTCTTTGATCCAGGAAACCTGCCTTTTTCGACTAATAGAACCTTAAAACCTTTTTTCGCTAGATTATATGCTGCTGAAGAACCCGCAGGTCCCGCCCCGATAACTATTGAATCAAATTCTTCATCCAACAATATAAAACTCCTAAAATTTACGCTATTATATTATAAAATTGATAATATATATGTTACTGATTGTTTATAACTTTTAACATTTTGCTTTACAACTAACTGTCTTATGGCACTCAAAACATAATGTGATTAAATTAGACAAAACGTCTTCTACAACATCTTTATCCCAAAAAATATGGTGAAAACTTGCCCCATTTAGAGATAAAGGCTTAAAACAAAAAAAACACTGGTAAGCATCCCTTAACATAACCTGCTCTTTAACAAACATTTGTAAGAAATTATCAAGGTCTTCTTTAGTAGAAATCTTGCTTAGCATTGTATGAAAATCTATCTTCGTTTTCACCTCTTTCTCAATTTGTTCAAGTCCATAAGAAGTTAGCAATTCTTTTGGATTTACAGGCCTTGCAGTTGCTGCATGTTTTCTCATATTAGCTTTTTGCACTATAATCTGACTCAAGTCATTAGAACCAATAAAGATTAAATTCTTCGCTAAAACCCATAACAACATGGATCCCTGTGAATTTTTTGGCAGATCTAAATCCTTTATTTTATAATCTTTATTATTCTGAGATAAGGTCATTTTTTTTCTCCATATATTTGATTAATTAATCTTAATTAATTGATTTTAAATGGCTACAACTATATCAATATGCTGATTTACGTATTTTTTATTTACCAATTAATTAAAATTTTTAACTAAAGATTTATATTCTTAACTTTGGCCTACTAACATTCCGCGTATCCTTTTGGCGGCGTCTGAGGTTAAGCTTAAGGGCGTAGTCCCCAG
>CAYNJB010000124.1:0-3414 GCA_964397515.1 uncultured Nitrosopumilales archaeon
TATTAATATCATATATGTCCCTCGATTGGGTGATTTACGGTGCTTCCCCTTTAGGTGATCCTCTTGTAAATCAGCCTACAGGTGAACCGTTTGAATTTCCTGAACCGGAATACTTTCCAATATATGCAAAGCCAATTACTTGGCTTTATGTTTCAGTAATAACATTTTGGGTTTCTTTACTTGAATCTGGTAAAGATCGTGCTAAAAAATATTCAAATTTCCGAATGTCTATCTTTAAGATAGTATCATTTATGGGCCTAACTATTTCTGGTTATGAAATATTATATAATTTTACTATTTGGAGTGCATTAATGGCATCACAAGCAATAGCCGGGAACATAATCCCTGATATCCTAGTTAACTCAAGTCCTAACCCCAACTTTCCGTGGAACCTCGTTTTTGCCACAAAAATGTTTACTGCTTCATTCGCAATTGCAGCATATTCGCTTTGGTTCATCCACCAAATCAAAATTTCTAAAGATTTCTCTGCACTAAAAACTGAAAAATAAATCTAAAGATCGTAAATAACATCCTAAACAGTTATTAAAATCAAGCTTTCATTTTGGTTATTATGTCTAACAAAAGTGTCTGTATTTCACATGCGAGCGATGTTGATGGCATAACATCAGCCGCGTTAGCTAAAAGATGCACAAACGCAAATATTATTTTAACCAATTATGGTGATCTTATTAGTCATCTAAAATCTCTATCAAGACCATCTGAACTCTATATATGCGATCTAGGATTATCTCCTGGTACTACTGCCCAGTTTCTAGAATCATTAGAAAAAATAGCTCGATTTTCCTCTATTGTTTATATTGACCATCATCCAATTATACCCAAAACGGCTTTAGCTTTAAAAAAAATAGGTGTAGAACTAGTCCATAGTCCTGAAGACTGCGCAGCTGTTCTAACTTATTCATACTTTGAAAACCGCCTTTCTTCTGAATCATCAATATTAGCTTGCTATGGTGCAATTACAGATTATTTAGAAAAAGGACCAAGAGCTTCTGTTCTTTTAGATAGATATGATCGCAACTTTCTTTTCTTGGAGTCTACACTGATGTCCCATGCAATGGGGGTCAATAGAAGTACAAATGATTTCAATAATAATTTAGTAAATGAACTTTCAAAATTAAAATATCCACATCAAATCCAAGGATTAGAAAAGATGGCAATTGAGCAGGCAGAATCTGTAGCTTTATTTATCTCAGAACTTCGGGAAAAAGTTCATATTAAGAAAAAGTTTGCTTATGTACAATCAGACCAATTTTCTACAGGTACAACAGCAAATTTAGTTCGATGCGCAACAGGGATTAATGTCGGTGTAGCTTTTAATGTGAAGGACTCTAATTTTGTTGAGGCTTCCCTACGCGCATCATCTAATTATATGGGTGATCTTGGTAAGATCGCTGAAGAAATTGCAGATAAACTTGGAGGTTTTGGTGGTGGTCACCCCAAAGCCAGCGGCATGCGAATTCCTATTAATAATTTAGAAATTTTTCTAAAACTATTGGATAGCAATTTATAATATCTTTTTATTATTTTTTACTCTAAGCAAAATAAATCCTTTTTAATTACTAATTTAGTATTTTTTTTCCTTGAAAGCTATTGTTGTGATTCCGCGCAAACCTGATTCTCTACGCTTACAGAAAATAGATGTACCACGGTACTCTGATAATGAAGTACTTTTAAGAACAATTAACGTTGGAATAGATGGAACTGATTTAGAAATTGTCCGTGGAGTTTACGGCGAAGCGCCTAAAGGCTCAGATTATCTAATATTGGGTCATGAATGTTTAGCCACTATCGAAGAGTCTAACGATGTCCAAAACTTCTCAGAAGGCGATTTAGTGGTACCTACTGTACGTAGACCCGATACTTGTCCCAACTGCCAAAACGGCGAATCTGATATGTGCATCACCGGAGATTACAAAGAGCATGGAATTAAATGTCTTCATGGATTTGCGTCAGAATATTCTATCTCCGATGCAAAGTTTCTGGTCAAAGTTCCAAAAAAAATAAAAAACAAACAGGAAACTTTCCTCAAGCTTACACTCATATCGCTCTCATTAACAGTGCTATCCTTTTAGCAAATGGTGAACTAATCCGTCCTGCGTGTAAGATTAAACTTGAGACATAACCCTATCTTAATAATGAAATTGAAAATAGCTGAAAAAAGATTAAGGAAATACCCCTATCTATCAATCTAAATAATTCTACAAGTTGTTCCAGTGGTAAATTATATTTTTTTTAATACCTATAAATTAGTAAATATTTCTAAATAATTATTCTTAATGATTTTATTTTTACAGCCAAGTCAATAAAAATATTAAGTGGCTCTTCCGGTTAGAACATATTATCCAAACTTAAGATTTTGATCTTTCTTCAAAACTAAAGTTATAGTTATATTTAATTCCTAATAAAAAAAACTGGCTAAGCTAAAAGATTTAAATGAACTGAAAGTAGCTTAAGAACGTTCAAAATTGAGCGCTGAAAAAAAACAAGCCCCTAAAAAAAGTGATATATCTAAAAAAACTGTGACTCGAAAGAAAGTTCCTAAAAAAACAAAACCAAAAACTTCAAAGTCACCAACTATAAGCAAACCAAAACCTCCAACAAAACCTAAAACACTTGATAAAACAAAGAAAACAGGAAAAAAAATAACAAAATCTATTGAGGCTCCGGAAGAAAAGGTGGTTATTGAGGCTCCGGAAGAGATTAAGTCTAATATTGCGCATTTAGGGACTTCAGGTCATATTCCTAGTGCACAGATATTTAAAAAATATCGTGATATTGTAAAGTCAAAAACTGGGCATGGATTTTCAAAAGGTGAATTAAAGGAACTGAATTTAAATTTCCATAAAGCAAAAAAAATCGGTCTTCCTATCGATCTTCGAAGAAGTACGGTACATAATATCAATATCAATGCAATAAAAAACTTTTTAAAGAATACTACCTTAACTTAGTACCTTATTCCTAGTGTGTAGATATAAGTACTCCTGTGCGTATCCTGAAAATTCTCCAAAGTATTCAACCATTTTCTTCTGCAGTAAATTATATTCCTTAATTGAAATTGAACCTTTTTTAGTATATACCTTTTCTTTTATTCTTGAGATGAACCCTACATCATAAAGATGTGAATAATGTTCTATAATTGTCCTAATTATCCATATATCGATCGGGAATGCTATAGTTTTATTTAAACTAAAAAGAAGAATGCAATCTGCAACTTTTGCCCCTACTCCTTTGAAAATCTTATTACCTAATTCTTTTCCAACTAATGAATTCTTCGCGGCATGATAATCGTATTGCTCTAATTCTTCAAGTAATGTTGGGTTAGATGCAATTTTATTTGATACTGAAATAATGTATTTTGCTCTATATCCAAGACCACATTTTTGAATATCTTCT
>CAYNJB010000125.1:0-3397 GCA_964397515.1 uncultured Nitrosopumilales archaeon
AGGAAGTCCGGAGAAATCGGCGAAAAGACGATATTTTCCCTGGTTATCTCTCCATCTCTATAGATATTTCCTAAATAATAGGCAGCGGTATTAGAACTTGAATTGGATGCTTTCTGTAGATTTCTAATAGCATTAATATCATTGTAGGTTCTTCCAAAATCACAAGTTCCATCAACGTGAAGACTTCCCTTCATCGCTAAACCTAGAGTTTCATTATTGTCAGCTGAAAGATCAGTTAATCTACAAAGAACTGATTCATCTTCTAAAGATCCATCATACATTTCCCTACTAAAATAACTCACAAGTAATCTATCGTAATCAAGTTCTTTCCTCTGAATATAGTTTTTCAACATCTCTAAACCTTTTTCAAAGTTTTCCTTTGTTTTTAATTCATCACTTCCATTCCAACCTCTTACATACATATCTCCTAATGTGCCTTCGAAGTAATTATTTCCATTATTTATAGATTGAATGAAAAGTTTTTCTGCCTTTTTGATATCTCTATATTCTTCTTCTTTAAGATAAATAAGACCCAAATTTCCACTGGCAACGTCAGAACCTGCTTCAGAGGCTTTTGTTAACCAAAATATCGCTTTCTCAACATCTTTGTCTATTCTTTCTCCCCTTAAGTATTCGGCTCCTAGAAAACTTTTAGCCCAATTAATCTGTGTTTCAGCTGAAGCATTGCTTGGATTTTTTAAGTTGGCTAGATCTTTAGTTGTTGCCATAGCAAGAGCAATATCATTTAGGTCTGAGCTTTCTAAGAGGAACTCAATTAAGGTTTGTAAAGCAAATGCATTGTTTGGATCGGATTCAACACCTTTCAATGCCCAAATAATAGCCTCATCAAAATTCTCTTTTGCTTTATATAACCTTGCAATCGCCACATTTGTTAATGAGACAAAAGGCGGTTGCAGGTTGCTAGCAATAACTTTCAGTCTTGTAATTGAGAGATCTAGATCTTTAGTTTGAACGTCCTGATCTGCTAAGAGGGCTAAAGAATGAGATCCTAACATTGCACCAATAGACCATCTAGAAATAGGGTCATAGCCCCCAAGCGTATAATAAAAACTTGGATCTATTAAAGGATCTTTAGGAAATGGCATGTTGCCTTCGGTAAAATGTGCTAAACAGCTGCTTTTCGCCTTCTCATATTCCGAATTAATTATATGTTCTGTGCATAAAACAAAATAAGCATTAATTAAATCAATCATTATTCCTGGCTTGAGATTATTTGTAATATCTTTTGATTCAGCAATAGTTAGATTGGCTAATTTTATCGCTTCATCTTTTTCTCCTTTGCCATAGAGCGTTTTGGCTAAAGCTCCATTAACCCAGATAGAGAATTTTGGATCATCTGAATCTTTCTTTGATAGTGGAGTGAGAAAATCAATCAATTCATCAAACTGGAGCTCAGACCCAAGCATGAAAGTGAATGCTATTAATCTAGTGGCATCAAGATTCTTTACTATTTTTCTATATCTCTTAAGGTCATTTTCTTTTCTAGTATCTAAGGTCATTGTCAAAGTCGAAAGCGCAATACTACTGCCTAGCTCAGAGGCTTGGAATAGATAATTCCTTCCAACATCAAGATCACGTTTAACTGGAAGCTTCTTATCTACTTCATTTCCAAAAACATACCAATAACCTAATAAACTTTTACTATTTGGATAACCTTGTGCGGATAATCTTTTTGCTATTTGAAAAACTTCATCCTTACTATTATTCTCAGAGTTTGCATAGTGTGTTAAAAGTTCATCCAAGGCACGATCATTTGATTTTATTTTTTCAAAAAATACAGTAGATTTTTGGCGGTCAATTTTTATTGCTGGCCCAAGGGATGGATGCATATATCCGTCTCTATATAGCCTACCTAAAGTGAAATTTGCACCAATATCACCGAACTTGGCTTCTTTTTCGACTTCTGAAATAATCTTGTTTGCTTCTTCAAGAGTATTGGTATCTTGTAAGCTGAAACTGATGTAATTGAGATATGCAAGCACTTCCTCATCCATGATCTCTTGGAACATTAGCATTGCTCTTCTTTTATATCTCTCACTTGGATTTTGCATCATGAGTAATGCTAAATTATGTTTTGCGCTCGTATTTTCATCAGAAGCTTTAGTGTAGTATTCCTTAGCTTTCTCTTGATCGACATCTACAAAAAGACCAAAATGATGAGCCTTTCCTGAAAGAAACTGTGCTGTAGAATTGCCATTTTTAGCTAGAGGGTCCAATATTCTTAAAGCGTGTTCATATTGTCCGTCATAGAACAACTGTTGACCTTTAGCTAGCTTTGAATCAACACTGTTATCCTGTGAGCAGGCAACTAAGAAGAAAATTAATCCATAAGATAAAAACTTTTTCATAAGCTAAAGCCTATAACAAACAGTCAAGAAATCACAAATTTGTTAATACTCGTGGTGGATGGTGTTTAAGACAGCCGTCTTTGAGTGATCATCTGATATGATAATTGTATGAAAGAATATATCGAAAGATCAACATTAGTTCTTCATTGGATCGGACTAATAATTAGTATTTATTTTCTATATGAATTTTTATACGCAATTATTTTTTACAATTTTATAGGTCGCTGTGGCACACCAGGTGCTTACGGCAGATGTTACGATTTAGTTTTCACTGAGAACTTTATTTCCGCAGTAATTGCCTTTTCTTCTTCCGTAGCTCTTCGTTTTATAGGGTCTGGAAAGATATATTTACTACCTTTCAGTAAGAAGCCAGTGAGTAACTCATTGTCTTTCACTAAAAAACCTACTGAAAAAGACTGACACTAACTTTATGGATTGGTTAGAAATATTAATAGTAGTCTTAGGCGTATTCTCCTACATAGGTCAAGGCTTGTTAGTCTTATTTGTTATTACTTGGATAATTGATAATAGATTCAAGATTCTTGAAAAATTAAAACTAACATGGAGTTTAATTCTTCGTTGGACTATTGGGTTGATCTCTTTATCTATAGTGATTCTTTGGCTTTCGATGTTTTTTTATGCAACGTTCATAGCTGAAAATTATTATTGCGATGATGAAATGGAGATATGTTATTGATGATTGATATTTAAAAACCCTGGATGGCTGAGGTGTATTATTGAGTGATGAGACTAATATTCAATGACATAGTCGTAATTATTGTTTCCGTCTTGCTTGCAGTTTGGTTGCAATCTTTTGATTTCTGGCTCAGTACTGGTCTTGCTTTCCTGCTTATCTTATTTGCATTATCAATTCTTTTTAAATTGATAAGAGTATTTATTCTTTTGATAGTAAGTATGTTTAAAGGAGAGTAAGAATGGATTATGATGATTATGAAGATTTAGATAGAAAAGTAAGTTTTGGTCAAGAACTTAGAAGAGAATTAACACTACATAATATACATTTTGGC
>CAYNJB010000126.1:0-3372 GCA_964397515.1 uncultured Nitrosopumilales archaeon
TCTCCGAGGCTATTTACAAAGAGACAGGACAATTCTACAAGGGAGTTATGTATGGAGGCTTTATTTTAACTAAAGACGGAGTCAAGCTGATAGAATATAATGCGAGGTTTGGCGACCCAGAAGCTATGAATGTGCTACCGTTGCTTCGGACAGATTTTGCAAGCATATGCCAAGCAATAATTCTGCAGAAGCTAAACCAAGTTAATATTGATTTTGAGAAGAAAGCTACAGTATGCAAATATGCTGTTCCCGATGGATACCCTGGAAACCCAGTGAAAGATGAGAAAATTACAATAGGGCCTGGGAAAGCAAAAGTGTATTATGCGTCTGTTGAGGAGAAAGAAGATGGGCTTTATATGACAGGATCCAGAGCAATTGCGTTTTTAGGGATAGGCAATAGCTTAGAAGATGCAGAGAAAATCGCAGAAGAATCTATTTGCAGCGCTAAAGGTAAGATATTTCATAGAAAAGATATTGGGACCAAGGCTTTAATCGAGAAACGAGTAAAGCAAGTTTACGATCAACAAATACTCGGAAATGGTGTTAACAATTGATAACAAAACTTGGAGTATTAGTTTCAGGGAGCGGCTCAAACCTTCAATCGATCATTGATTCAATAAAGAGAGGCGAAATCAGAGGAGCCACAATAAAAGTAGTTATCAGCAACAAACCTGACGCATATGCATTAGAAAGAGCAAAAAAAGAAAACATACCAACAGAATATATTGACTCAAAACCATTTAAAGGAAGACGTGAAGAATATGATCAACTAGTGATTGAGAAGCTAATAGAATACGGCGTCACCCCAGAAAACGGACTTGTTATAATGGCGGGCTATCTTCGAATCATTAGCTCAATTTTCATAAAAAAATACACCCGAAAAATAGTAAACATTCACCCCTCACTACTTCCAGCGTTCACAGGATTAGAAGCCCAGAGACAAGCATTAGAATATGGCGTGAAAATCACTGGTTGCACAGTTCATTTTGCAGATGAAGGATTAGATACTGGACCGATTATCATTCAAACAGCTTTACCAGTTCAAGACAATGACACGGTTGAATTGTTAAAGGAGAGAATACTAAAAGAGGAGCATAGGATATATCCAGAGGCAATTAGACTTTTAGTAGATGGAAAATATAAAATAGACGGAAGGAAAGTAATTTTCGCAAATAAAGATTAACAGATTAAGATCTTATCAAGATCGTTAACGAATTTATTGTTGAAAAGCTCGAACCAGAACTGTTTATATAGATTATTTTGTAAATAGTTTATTAATTCTGCAAAATATCTAGGTGCCACCAAAGATATATCTTGCAACGCTATCGTCTATTTTGCATCTTTATTTTGGATTTCATTTGAGGGAGATGTAGAATCGGATTTACCGTATTTTACAGCAACCCAGATAATTCCTATTATTACTACGGGAATACCGAAGATGATTAAACCCCATGTGAGTACGGTTATCCAAGCGTTCATGAAATAGCCATATGTTAGATCCCCAAATTCCGTCAGCCAATTACCATCAATGAAGACATATATGCAGACCCCGATGAATAGTAAAAATGAGAATCCTCCACTGCTACTGCTTTTTTTCCGGGTCCGATTGTTTTACATCTAATTTTTAATTCGTCTTTTAACTCTTGAGAAAGGACAACAAACCAAATGATCGCTAAGAGAATTCCTGATGCAGCTAAGGTAGGCAATGCAACAAATAACAGTGTCCATAGAACTAGGAATATGACCCATTCAATAGCGGTTCCCAGTGAAAATTGATTGAATGTCCATGAGCCGTGTCCACCAATAGTTGAAGTATCTATATACCACTCAAATGTAAGAATAAATCCAATAATTGCCCCTATGATGATTATACCAAATATTAAGGCAATATACCAATATCTAACGAATAGGTTTCTCCAAAAAACCTCATTGCTTTTTTTATTAATATTTTCTTCGCTGGCCATTTTTTTTCTATAACAATAGAAATAATTACCCCATTTCATAAATGAATATTATTTACGGTCTATGAAGATATCGTTTTCGCGTCTTTTCTTCAGAGGATCTGAATCTGCAAACTCGTCAAGAATAAGGTCTACTCCTCGAATTATTGCGACGGGTTTTAATTCATTAGTTTGACCTATGACTAATTCAGCTGCTGAAGCTAATTCATCGGCTAAGGCCATGCGCTTCATTCTAAGTGTGTATCCAAAACCATCTTTTTTTCCACGAAGGTCTAAAACCGGCTTGAAACCGGATACGCCAATGGCGATGTTGATATCACCTTTTCGAAAAGGCCTGCCTGACGTATCAGAAATAATAATGCCAAGCTTCGTCTTAGTTAGATTTTCCATAGCTCTTCTTATTTCGTTAGCTGATCTATCAGGATCCTCAGGAAGCAATACTGCAGCGTCACCGCCGGAAACATTTGAGACGTCAACACCAGAGTAAGAGTATATCCACCCTTGTTTTGTCTCGGTAATTAGATGGCTCCTAACTTGTTTAACTATCGATAGTGATTCATTTAGGGCTAATTCAACTATTTTTGGGTTCTTCCTTGCTTTTTTCGCAATTTTTATAGATTCTTTGCTTGGAGTTATGTCCGCGAGTTTAACAATTCTACCCTCGGCTTTAGATACGATTTTATGGGAGATAACAAGTAAGTCTTTATCTTCTAACATAAAGTTCATTTTCTTCAAAGATAGGTGAATTAGAGCAGCTATATTATCACCTGAATGTATTATTGGAAAATCGTCAACGGATATAATTTGGATGCGATTAGGCACCTAACACACCTTTACAGATTAGAATTCGTAGGAAGACTTCCTTTATTAATGGATGAAATAACGTATTTTACGATTTTTTCTGCAATATTAATCTTACTCACTGATTGAAGACCTTTGAACCCAGGTTGGCTGTTTATCTCATTTACATAGTGTCCATCATTTGATTGAATAATGTCTACACCAGCAACTAGGCAGCCTATTGAACTTGCAGCTTTGATAGCTAGCTCTTCTTGCTCAGAACTAAGCTTTGCACTTATGGGTTTAGCGCCTTGACTCACGTTAGTTTTCCAGCTCTTAGATATTCTAAACATCGCGGCTACAACTTCATTTCCAACGACAAAAGCTCTAATGTCTCGGTCGCCGTGCGGTATGTATTGTTGGAGATATATAACCAGATGATGATAATGTAGGTTATGTAAAATACGGGTAGCAACTTCATAATCAGTTACCCGTGTTACCCCCATACCTCGGGAGCCAAAAACAGGTTTTATTACGACGTCTGAACCTAGCTCCTTAAATGCCTCAAGAGCAAGATCAGGGTTTTCTGTAACAATAGTTTTAGATGTTGAGAAAAAACATCAAGTAAAAT
>CAYNJB010000127.1:0-3367 GCA_964397515.1 uncultured Nitrosopumilales archaeon
TGGTAGAGCCAAGGCCAAGAACTTGCAGCCCAATGGCATATAAAATAGCTCCAGCAGTATTTCCTATGAAACTCGCTACTAGATATGGAACAAGATTTGGCATCATCTCCTTAAACATGATATCAAATGTAGGAACACCTGATATTCTAGCCATTTTAACATAACCACTTTCCCTCATTGTAAGTACCTGTGCCCTGATGTATCTGGTAGGGCCAGACCATGAGAATAAGGCGATTAATACAGCCATTGTATAGATATCAACCCTGAATAATGATTGAATCACAATGAGTACCGCAAGTGCTGGGATGGTTATTGTTGAGTCAGACAAAACCCTAACGAAGTCATCCCATCTACCTCCTAAAAATCCAGAAGAAAAACCTAATAAGATTCCAATTATCATTCCTGTGCCCGCAGCGATAACTCCAATACTCATGGTTCGTGGAGTTCCTACAATAAGAACAGCCAACATGTCCCTACCACTGTTATCAGTACCTAAAGGGTGCTCTAGGATTCCATTTTGTTTTCGTAAATTAGTAAAGCCGTAAGGTGGAAGATTCAAAGGAGAACTTGTAGTCACTGATAATTCCGGATCCCATACATACCTTCCAAGAAGGGAACCAAAAACTATAAACACCATAATTATTAAGCCAATAATTAACCTTGAATTCAACCAAGGATTATCAAAGGTATTTTTAAACATTATCTTGAAAGTGTAATTCTAGGATCAATCAAAGGATAGAGCAGGTCAATTATTAGCACAGCAATAGCTGTAACTAAAATTAAGATAAATGATGTCCCTTGAATGACGGTGTAGTCTAAATTCAAGATGGCTCCTAAAATGACTGTTCCCAAGCCTCTATATGAAAAAACTGCTTCAACTAAAACTTGACCTGACACAATACTGCCCAGGCTTAATGCCAAAGCAGTCATTTGGGGAAGGATTGCATTTCTGACCTGATACCTAATTAAAAGATAGAATGGTTTCAATCCTTTAGCCTGCCCGAATATCATATAATCCTCACCTTCAGTAGTTACCATCATGCCTCTCATCCCAATTGCAAAATAACCGAATGAGACAATTACTACTGAAAGTGCCGGTAGTACGCTATGATAAAGAACACTAGTAATGAACTCCCAAGTGAATGCTTCTTCTAACCCACGTTCATAAGATCCAGTGAGTGGGAATATGTCAAAATTAAACGCAAAAATATAAACAAGGATTAGTGAGGCCAAAATAGCAGGTAAAGAAGTAAATACCATTGAACAGGTAATTAAACCCTTGAAAAAAAAGGGGGTTTTTTTCCAGGAGAGTAATGCGCCAAATAAATTACCTAACATGAAATAAATTACTAAACAAACTGACATTAAACCTATAGACCAAGGTAACGCTCTTTTGATTATTGTCCCTACGGTCACTGGGAACGCTGCTAAAGAAACCCCAAAATCAAAAACAAACAAATTTTTAATATATCTTAAGTATTGAATAGGATAAGGATCATTTAGGCCAAATCTTTCTCTCCAGCCATTAATAATTAGATCGGCATTTTCAACATATCCAGCCTGTTCACTTATTCTGGCGATCATAGATGTAATTGGATCACCCGGAGCTAAACGAGGAATAATAAAAATAACTGTAGAAGCAATTATTATTGTCAGGAAAAAAACAATAACTCTTCTGATAAAATAATTGAAAGTAATTCCACCCATATGTGTATAAAAAAGGGGTGGTTATTAGCCACCCCTTTTTTATTTTATTTTGCTTTCTTTAAGTTATGAATAATCTGGTGTGTACTCTGCCACCATGTTGCAGGATGGTTATAATTATTTTTTGCTGTTGGCCATCCAGTCCAATAGGTTGTATCAAACGGGATTAGCTTTCTTGCTTGGGTTATTGGAATCATTGGTAGGTCATGATAATAGTAACTGTAAGCTTCTACTACCATATCAACCATACCAGGGGCATTCAAAGGCATAACTCCAATTTCATCAACAATTTTACTGAATTTCTTTGCATTTTCAGTATCCCACCTGACAAAGTTATTTCGACCATGTTTGCTATCACCTAGAGGTCTCATATAACGGTGGTTCATTCGGTTCATTGAAGCATAGGGTTCATTGATAGAACCACATTGGTCCCAACCCATGGTTGAAGTAAAATCTCCAGAACTTTTGTTTTCTAACCATGTCGCACCTGCTACAGGTGTCTGCATGGATTTGATACCATTTTTCCTGAATTGTTCCACTAAAACATCGGCAATTCTTCTTTTCTCAATGTATCCTTCATGAGTTTTAATCTCAAATTCCAAAGTATCACCATTTTTTTGATAGAAACCATTGGAACCCTTTTTCCAACCATGAGCTTGTATGATTCTATGGCCTCTAGAAGGATCTGATCCTAATCCATGACCATATCCTGCAGCGACAACGGCATCAATGTATGGTGCCATTCCACCATATTCTACAAACATAGTTTTTGAAGCAAAAGTTGTCCCTTCATAGGCCACTTCAACAATTTGCTTTCTATTAATAAATGAGTTAAGAGCATGCCTCATTCCTGGTGTTGACCATTGTTCATTGAGGTTGTTTATTTCAAGCACTCTTGCACATGGATCCAACCAACTGTAGGGCATATCGTCCCACCAAGCTTGAACATTTCTATTCCTTGCCTTAATAGCCTCAAAAGCTCCAAGGGTGATGTCCATAACACTATCCAAATTGGCCTTAGTCATGAGCATAGATCTGGTTTCTTCTGTATTGGTAACTACCCACATCAGTTGTTCCGGGCCAGGCAATGGTTTCCACCCACTTTCTGCTCCCCACCAGTTATCATCACGGTCATAGATAAATTCAGTTTCGGAAGCAGTACTCAACTTGTAAGCCCCTGTACCAATAGGCCATCCTTTGGTTTTATCATAAAATGTAAAAGTAAAAGGATCTTTGCCTCTCCAAATATGCTCAGGCATTATTGTCACACCACCCCAGATCTTTACTGAAAAATAATCCAGCTGAAATCTGGCATTAGCCTCTTTCAAATTGAATACAATAGTTCTTTTGTCCTGTTTTTTGATACTTTTAATCCACTGCTGCATTGCACCTGCATAATTCAAACTCCCACTTGAATCGTCAAGAAGCATTTGAATGGTGAAAACCACATCATCAGCATCAAAATCCTGACCATCAGACCACTTAGTCCCATTTCGAAGTTTAAGTGTCCATTTATCCTGCGATGAGTTAGGCGTCATACTGACACCTAGCCAAGGATCAATTTTTCCTGTTTCATAATTTAAAATGAACAGTGGTTCCCACATTGCTTGATGCAAACCAGAGTTCCTTGGAGTTCCCCCCGGAACCAGATAATTCATTTGGA
>CAYNJB010000128.1:0-3283 GCA_964397515.1 uncultured Nitrosopumilales archaeon
TCTTTTCGCTATATTTGAACAAATTTCACCCACTCGAGTTAAAATACTACTGTGAAAATTTGCCTTTTACAAACTCCTTGGTCTGATGCATCGCACAGAGAATTCAAAGGTATCGCTAAGAGATATGCCCTCTACCCCCCCTTAGGTTTAATGCACTTGGCGGCGGCGGTAGACCAATCAGGTCATTCCGCTAACATATTTGACCTTGAAATCGAAACAGTTGGGTTCGACGAGGTATGTCGTCAAATTACTGATTCTGGTGCGGATATCATCGGAATAACAGCAACAACGCCCGTATATCATCTTGCACAAGCTTATGCAGCGGGGTTTCGGCAAAAACTTGGCCTACCTATCATAATTGGGGGGCCCCACATTACTGTTATGGGCCAGGAGGAGTTTTCGTCAGAATTTGACTTCGCCGTTATTCAGGAGGGTGAAGAGACCTTGGTCGACCTGTTGAATGCCCTTGAGAATGACGGAGATTTACGAGAAGTTCAGGGCTTGCTTTATCGCGACGGTAACGAAGTTATCACAACAACACCTCGACCATTCCTAAAGAACCTTGATGAACTTCCGATTCCTGCTCGAAATAAGGTCGATCCCTTAAATTATATATTTGAAGTTGCTGGAAAAGGGGTAATACCTGTTGGCACTATAGAGTTGACCCGCGGATGTCCATTTAAATGCGTATTTTGTTCCGAACCGTTAAATACTGGCAGGGGCTTAAGAAAGAGATCCCCCAAAAGCGTAGTCGACGAAATGCTCACAGTAAAGGGGCAACACGAAATCACACACTTTTTCTTGCTTGACTCCACTTTAACATTGAACCGCCGACTAATAGAGGGTTTCTGTCAAGAAGTGATTAGTCGGAAGGTAGATATAACCTGGGAAGGACAAACACGAGCTAATCTTATTGACGAAGACTTACTGCTTCTTATGAAAGAAGCGGGTTTAGTGAGGCTATCTTTTGGCGTAGAAAGTGCGGATAAAGAAGTGCTAAGACTGATGCGTAAAGAAGTTGATGTTGAATCCATGCGTAACGCCTTTCGATTGTGTAACAAACTGGGTATTTCTACACTCTGTGGGACAATGATTGGTAACCCGGGTGAAACCAAGGAAACAGCCATGCATACCGCTAAAGTTATTCGCTCTATACCGGAAATTCGTTACGCGCCCGTGGGAATTGCGATTCCCTATCCAGGGACTGAGCTTTATCACATGGCTGAGGCAGGCATGCATGGCCTTAAACTTTTGACTAAAGACTTTACCAAGTATTCGCGTTACGCTGGAGGCGTGATGGAAGTTAATGGAATGGGGCCAGCCGAGTTACTTCGCTTACAACGGCGAGCTCTAATTTCGACTCACATGACGCTCCCTAAACTAATTGGCCTCGTACAACACTTTGGCCTGCTGAACATAGCCTTAATAGGCCTAAAAATGCTAAAAAACGAATTAATTGTTCTTTTCGGGGGAACTGAACCGATTCTATTAAATTCAATCGCTGAATCGAATACTACTTTGAGAGGACTCGGCCTAACATACAGAAACGATTAGTTGATCCCGCCCTAACCAAATGACTCCAAAGGGTCACGCGCTTTTGTCTCCTATTCCAGGTGGCATTTATTTTGCAATGACAGGTGACTGGATGTTTTCAGGCCTAGCGATAGCAGCATCAATTTTTATTGATATAGATCACGTCTTCGATAGACTGATAGAAGAACGCCATCTCACCTCTTTGTTCGATATGGTTAAGAGTTATCAGTCCGATCAGATTGGAAAAGTATATCTCGTGTTTCATTCAATCGAATTTCAACTGGCGGCTTTTTTCTTTTTCGAGCCAATCGGTCCAATTAGGGCAGTGATTATTGGTTGCTTATTTCACATTTTCTGCGATGTATACCAGTGGGTCTGGAAGGAACGTAAAGCTTCTCCATTTACATACTTAATAATCTATAGAATGTACCATTCTTTCGATTTTCAGAAGCTTTTGACTCCAGAAGCACGTTCTCAACTTGCCAAATAATCCATTAGTTAAACATCCCTCAAGATATAGGCAGGTTAACTTGATGGACCGCCATGTTATTTCTTATTCCCCACTAAAATTATACTGGTGCCAAAAGGTAGTCTCGGAAACGCTTCCTCAAGTCTGGATAGCACACCAAGACTCATACTCGCTAACGCTGAAGATGCCCCCCACGGCCTATTTGTTATTCCAATAGATGAAACTTTTTTCTTTAAAAGAAATAGCGGAAGAAACAAAAACCAAAACTTGTAGTGGCATAACTCTATTGTGATACCTGCATCAATACAAAGTCTTTTTAAACTTGACTTCGTATAACGCCTATAGTGCCCTACTTCCTCGTCACGCTGACTCCATAATATTGGAAACGACGGTACGGAAAGGAAGAATGTTGACCCGTATTTCGCATTTTCCACAATCTTAGACAAAAATTCATCATCGTTTGGTATATGTTCTAGTACATCCATCAACAGATAAACATCGGCATCAAATACTTTCTGCTGAATATCCGGAATTATCTCTATTCGATCCGACAACCAGTTGTACGAAGTTCGCCTACATTCATGATCAACTCCCACTAACACCAAATGTGGATAATCTCGATCAAGAAAAAATAAGTTCTGTGCGGAGCCACAACCAATATCAACAAGATTCGATTTCTCTTTTAGAGGAATAGATTTTTTTAGTTCCCTATAACGCGCATTTGCCCACCAATCATTAATTTCTACTTCGAATAACTCACTGTTATTAACTTCTCTTATGTCCATATCGAACGGTCTGTTCTACCTAGTAAGAATTAACTTTTCTAACCTAATTATCGCATTGAACTATCTTTTCAGCACACTCATCTCTGCAAATTCCATAAAGTTGAAAACTGTCCATCATTCCTAAGCAGTTCATCCTTACCGCCTTGCTCAACTATACGACCTTGGTTTAAAACAATTATGTTGTCCGCATTCGCGATCGTGGACAAGCGATGGGCAATAACCAAAACAGTCCGCGTCTGGTGCATTTTTTCTAGTGCTTCTTGAATCAATTTTTCGGAGATTGAATCCAGTGCACTCGTCGCTTCATCGAGTATCAGCAACTGTGGATTCCGCAGTAAGGCTCTTGCTAATGAAAGTCTCTGCGATCACTTTACCAAAACGTCGCCTCAAGTTAGTCCTAGCTCCCTTTCTCCGATCTGCAAATCTTCGCCTTTTATTTTGCGGGCGTGCCAAGCAGGGTCGTTCTCGAAAGCTCGGATACCTTTGCCCTTAATGG
>CAYNJB010000129.1:0-3229 GCA_964397515.1 uncultured Nitrosopumilales archaeon
TATCCTTTAACACCAAAAATAAAGTGTTTTACACCTTGTTTTGCAAGTTCAACTAAACCTCTCTCAATAAGCGGTCTATTTAAGAATCTAATATATGCCTTTGAGACTTCATCAGTGAGTGGTTTAAGTCTAATAGCCTGTCCTCCCACAGGAATCATTACTCTTAAATCTCTGATTTTGTTTTTTTCCAACGTTCTAATCACATAATTCCAAGCTTAATGAAACTATTTCTAGAGGTTGCTTCTTATAGAAAAACATTTCACTATGGTAGATTCTTAATATAACATATAGATAACTTGTTTGTATAACTTTCACTTTATAACAAATAATTATTTATTAGTTGCTTATTCCGGTAAAAACTAATTAGAAAATTATTTATCACATGAACAACTGATGAAAATTAATAGTGTTTGTGGATATATCTAAAATTATTGATAACTGCTTAAGTCACGTGAAAAATGAGGGATACAGATATTTTAACCTTATAAAAAAATCAAAAATGATGAAAATGAAATATTTTCACAAAAATATGTGTAAAATATAAGATTGAATAAATAAGACATAATATTAAAGAACTAACTAAGTTTGAGGTGTCTTATCACTAATTATGAACCAATATAATAGAGAATGGCTCCACATCTATACAATGTTTTAAATAATAATCTTAATGCCGTTAATGAAGTCAATAATACTATAAACAACAGGTCCAATAACTTTTTACATTTTGAAGGCTATTAATTATGTATAATGGTAGCCCGGGGCAGACTCGAACTGCCGTCACCGGCTCCAAAGGCCGATACTCAAGAGACTGATGGTCTATGCTTGACCGCTACATTCGGCGGAATAGTATCATTCCTCCACCGGGCTTCCGGGCTGATATACCACAGCAATTATTATCTTATATTCTTTATTTTATTCTCTGTGCTAATCATTTTTTTTCAATAATAGTTATTAACTTAGCAATTGGATCTTCCATTTTATCCATTATTCTTTGGGATTTAATTTTTAGTCGGTCTCGAAAATAATGGTCTCTTAGAAGTTCTTTTACATTATGGGCTATAGCGTCTGGACTTCCTGGCCTAAAAAGTAAGCCTTGACTTAGTAAATATTCTTCTGTGTATAGATGTTTTCCTTGATATGCGGATATTGAAGGTACTCCAAGCAAAGAAGCTTCAGTAGTCATAGTCCCACCCATACCAACAAAAATATCAACTTTTGTTAAAATTGTAGTTCCAATAAACACCTCTTTTGGGATAATAATTCTATCACCATATTTGTTAGCTAAATACTCAATTTGACTAGTATATCTTCCAAGAACTAATATGTTGCAGTCTTCTACCTTGTTCAATATACCATCAATAACTTTTGTAACCCAATTTGGATCCATATCTATAAGATAGGCCGCAAATCCTTCTTCCACACGTATTGCAATAGTTCGCTTTGATTCATCAACTTCAAAATTATTAATATTGAAGTCTTGAATGTTCAGACGTTTTAACCATGCAACTGGATCTAAAGCCTTATATTTTATAATTTTTTCTTTATCGATTCCAAATTTTATCCAAGCATTATTTGGGATAACCCATGGAGTAGCAAGTGAATCACATAATGGAATAGTTAAACGCGCTACATTTTCAGCGTGTGGCGAATCATTTACACAAATATTTTGAATCCCAAGTCCATAAGCTACCCTAGAACATTCAGGTGAAGAGAAAGAAATTGCTTTATCTGGAGCCCAATCGGAAACTAAATCTAAAAGATCGTGAATTCTTTCTGTACTTGCAGAAAGTTTTCCCAAACGTGATGCGCCTCCATGTTGTCCAATATATCTAGGATTTACGCCCATCAAACCACTCAACCCCTCAACATCACGATATCTTCTTGAGGTAACTAATGTTAGGTGCCCTTTTGCTTTAAGATCTTCTATAAACGGCTTAAAAAAAAGAAGTTGTTTTGGCGTAATAATATCTATCCAAACTCGCATTTCAGATATTAGATATATGTCTAAATACTTAACGATGTTGTATGACTTATTTTTACATAAAAGAGCACTAAAGTATAAGTAAGTTCCTCAGATGTATTAATTAGGTGATGATTTATAAAATCCGTGACAAGTATAGTAGTTTATGGTCTTTCTACTGAAGGATATAATCTTGCATCATCATTCGCTTTAAACGGTGTCCCTACAACACTTGTTGATGAAAACTTACATATGGCAATGCAATTGAAATCGGAAGTAGTAGAAACACACAAAACTCTTGACAATCTGCTAAGTGAAGAAACGCTAATAGGTCTTGAATCTATGGAAACTGTGTTAAATAAAGCGTCATACGTTTTTTTTGCGCCTAAAATTAGAAGATCTAGCGAAAATATCGCTGGAGAGATAAATAGTAGAATTCGTGAAGTAGCTAAACATATATCACAACATTCAACATTTATTTTTAATTTACCTGTTGGATTAGGCGGATCAACAGATATATTGCTTTTACTTGAGAAGGTAAGTGGATTTAATACTGGAAAAGATTTGGGATATATTTATGCACCTATGGCACCCCAATCTAATACTTTTACTCAGTTAGGATTTGTGGATAAAATTGACAAGACTTTTTTAAATCTATTAAGTTCATCTGGAATAAAAACGCCAAATTTGTCATCATTACAAATTTCTGAAATACTACATGCTGTAGGTGTGATTTCTAGGCATAGTCAAAACGCAACTGTTCTAGAATGTTTTAGACGTATAAATGCATCTGAAGATCGAATAAAGCTTAATAAAATTATAAAACCGGTCGATACATTTCTTGATGATCTAAGTTCAGAGTTTTTCGATATTAAAACAATACTTTCCAGCCTTAATGTTAATGAGCCTCTGTCTCACCTTGCTTCTGGAGTTGTAAAAAGCATAGACAGCTATGTACGAAGGTTAGTAGAAGAGGTTAGAAACATAATGAAAATTAAGGAGCTAAAAGCAAGTAAAACCAAAGTATTAGTAAATTGGCATATAGATAAATATGAAATTAGAGGCGACCGTATTAAGACAAAAAACAACCTAGTAGATCGATTAAAAGACTACATAGGCGATATTTCCGTAATAACTTTTCTTGAGAGAGAGATAACAAACTTGCAAATAAATGATACATTACGTGACTCAAAAACCAGTATGATAATCTCCTGCTCAAAAACTGATGTTTCAAACCTTCATAAAGTCTTACCTAAAGGAAAAGGATTA
>CAYNJB010000130.1:0-3213 GCA_964397515.1 uncultured Nitrosopumilales archaeon
ATCCCCCTCGAGGCTCCTTTTTATTAAATTAAGTCAATTTTATGATACGCCCGTTATCAGTTCATCTAGTTTCGATGCGCATCGCTTTTTCATTTAAGTGTCATCTAATAGGTTATGAAATCAATTATTCTTTAATGGCTAAAAATGAACAGTTATGTTTTTCAGCTTAGATCTTTTGTATTAGAGGAAGGTTTTAATGTGTGTAATATTTGGAACGATACGGGTACACGCAGTTTTGCCAAAGAAAAGAAAAAGTCGAGGAAGATCCAAGGGTGGTAAAGGCCGATCCGACGTCGTACAATGCAGCAACTGTGGATCTATGGTTCCTAAAGACAAGGCAAAAAAGAAGACTAGTAGGACTAACTTAGTTGAACCAACATTGGCTCGTGAGCTTCGAGCAGCCGGCGCATATATAGCTTCACCCACAACGATGAAATATTATTGTGTATCTTGCGCAGTTCACTACGGCATGGTTAAAGTAAGGTCAAAGGAATCCCGAACCTCAAGATAAAATCTGGCCCTTTTATTCAAGATAATTAACAATATGCGCAAATCTGTGTATAAATGTAATCAAAGCTAATATGAAAACTGCTATAACTCCTATCGTCACTTCACCAATAATGCTGAATACGGCTAGAACAATTAATCTCTCGGCTCTCTCTCCTATTCCGACACCGAACGTTTTTACACCCAATGATTCACCCTTTGCTCGAATATAACTAACCATGATAGAAAATATTATTGCAAAAAAAACGTAGATATAGGGAACGGTCCCACTCAAAACTATTCCGGAATATACTGCAATTTCAGATAGTCGATCTATTGTCGAATCTAAAAAGGCTCCTTTCGAAGTTATTCTCTTTGAAACTCTAGCTACTGCTCCATCGATAATGTCTATGAATCCAGAAATTAAAAGAAGAATCCCCGCAATAGCCCCGTTTTTCCATCCTCCTTGACTATAGAAGTAGCCTGAAACGATTGCTACAACGAGGCTTATAATTGTCCATCCTGTTGGAGAGATTCCTATCTTGGTAGCCACTAACCCTATTTTTCGGATTGCCGGTTCAACTTTTTTCCGTATATTGTTGAGCAATGCTTATTATTTGGTAACCAGTTCTAAGTTATATATCAGTTAGGTTTGAAAATCAGGCCGTGATTAATAAATTTGGGGAAAATCGAAAAAGGCGTAATATGTAGTATAAAAAATTGTAACTCAAAAGCCGAGCGTTCAATCAGCCGTGATCGATTAAGTGGCAGCAGTTTAGACGCAGATGGCGCAGATCGAAGAATATATCTGTGTGTGTCACATTACAAAGTCTGGAAGAAATCAACTAAAAAAGAAAGAGATCTAGATAGAATCAGGTTTAGCTAATCTTTAATATCCAATGAAGATCCTCAATTTCTAATGGCAAACAAAGTCTTTAATTTCACAAGTTTCTAGGCATATTGGAAATGAGGATCCTTCAACTACACTCTGATTATATTGAATATCAACCCATAAAGAAAGAGATTGAACTCGCTGACAAAGCAGAAGTTGTAAAAAATAAGCTAGATGAAATTGTAGTTCTTTTTACTGCGGTTGAAGAAATTGACGATGAATCTGTTCCCAACAAGGCAGCTGAATCAATTAAAGCGTCAACAAATATTATCGGTTGCCGCCGAGTTCTAATCTATCCATATGCTCATTTAAGCAACAACTTATCAAATCCAAGTAAAGCTATTAAAATCATTAAACTTCTAGTCGAAGCTTGCAGAAAGCATGATCTCGATGTATCTCAAGCGCCCTTTGGCTGGACTAAATCTTTCAATATTCAAGTAAAAGGTCATCCATTGGCTGAACAATCAAAGTTTTTCTCTTCGACTAAAACAGACCCGGAAAAAGTTTCTAAAGCAATCAAGGCCGAGGCTGAGATAAACTCAACTTGGTTTATCCTTAAACCAGATGAAAACCTTATTCCATTAGATGACTACCGATTTAATAAAAAAGATAAACTTGAAAAATTAGCAAAGTATGAGATCACTAAGTCCAGGGCAGTACATCAGACACCTCCACATGTAGATCTAATGACTCGTCTAGAACTAGTTGGTTATGAACCTGGTTCTGACCCTGGGAATCTACGATTCTATCCAAAAGGTCGATTAATAAAAGCCCTCTTAGAACGATATGTCTCCGAAAAAATAAATGAGTACGGCGGTATCGAAGTGGAAACCCCCATAATGTATGACACAAATCACCCAGCTTTATCGGATTATCTTGATCGGTTCCCTGCAAGACAGTATATTGTAAAATCCGATGACCGTGACCTCTTTCTTAGATTTAGTGCTTGCTTTGGCCAATTCTTAATGGCGAAGGATGCTCAGATATCGTATAAACATCTTCCACTAAAAATTTATGAACTCACAAGATACAGTTTTAGAAGAGAAAAAAGCGGTGAATTAGTTGGGTTAAGGCGATTAAGAGCCTTCACAATGCCTGATTGCCACGCTTTATGCATCGATCTTAAACAAGCAAAAGACGAAATCATAACACGATTCAACTTATCTGAAAACATCCTTAAAGGAATTGGTCTGGAAAGTGGCGACTATGAATGCGCAATAAGGCTTACAAAAGATTTTTTTAACGAAAATAAAGATTTTATCCATAATATAGTGCGCGAGCTAGGTAAACCCGTGTTGATTGAAATGTGGAGTGAACGGTTTTTCTACTTTGTTTTTAAATGGGAATTTAACTTTGTTGACTCATTAGGAAAAGCATCTGCCCTCTCTACCGACCAGATAGATGTTGAAAACTCAAAAAGATATGGAATACAATTTATTGCTGAAGATGGCTCAAAAGCATATCCCTGGATCCTTCATAATTCTCCATCTGGTGCGATTGAACGTTGCATCTATGCATTACTTGAAAAGACATCAATGGATCAGAGAATTGGAAAAGTACCTTCATTACCTGTCTGGCTTTCACCTACACAAGTACGACTTATCCCATTCTCAAAAGATTATGTTGACCGAGTTTCTGAATTGGCCACCATTTTGCAGTCAAAATCTATGCGTGTCGATATAGACGATCGTGATGAGACCGTTCAAAAAAGGATTCGCGATTCAGAGCGAGATTGGGTGCCTTTCACTGTAGTATACGGGGGAAAAGAGGCTTCGTCAGGACTGCTTCAGGTAAGAGACCGGGTTGCTAAGACACTTAAAAGCATGAGTATTGCA
>CAYNJB010000131.1:0-3194 GCA_964397515.1 uncultured Nitrosopumilales archaeon
TGAAAATGGTAAGAAATGTGCAAACATGTTTATAAAATCAAGACCCGAGTTAATAATGCGTTCCCAATCTGTATCATTGAGATATGCAGTGTCACCAATAAATAATCCAACAGGTATCTTTACATTATTAATGATTTCACGAATTGAGTCTTCTTCGAATTCAAAGCTCCCAAATCTATTAGAGCCTGATTGATTTGTTGTGTTAATATTTACAATTATTGCATCAGATCCGGCTTTTTCTGCAGCTATCGCTAGTTTAGATTGATTAGAATATATGCTAGTTATAAGTGAAAAAGAACTTGTTTGAAGTTTCTCTTGTAGGTTGACCAAATATTGGGCACCAATAACCTTGGAGAATACTCTTATGATATCTAGATTTTAATTGCCTTGTCAACTTTTACATAAGAAGTTTGTCAATCATCATAGCTACAAATAAAAGCGCTAAATATGGACTGGATATTTTATATACAAGCCAAGCACGTTTTTTTAAGGGTTTCATTATTAACCATAGATTTAGAGCAACCATCACTCCGTCTATTATCACTATAAAGAATAAGTAGAAGATTCCGAACATATTTAGAAAATAAGGAAAGACACTGAGAATAATCAGAATTAATGAAGTTAAGGCGATACATCTTATTGCTTTGTTTTCACTTATTAATACAGGTAGCATCGGTATTTTCGCTCGAGCGTAATCATCTTTGTAATAAAGTGCAAGACTCCAAATATGAGTTGGGATCCAAATAACAACTAGCCCGGCCAATATTATAGAAGTTAAATCAATGATATTTGTGAAAGAAGCATATCCAATTAATACAGGTATACCTCCGGAGAATCCGCCGAGGATGATATTAAACGGTGAAATACGTTTGAATATCTTGCTATAGACAATAATATTATCAAATAATCCTATGAACATAAGTAAAGCTATTAGAGGAGATATAACAAATGATAAGATAACTGAGAATATGCCTAATGATAGACCGTAGTAAAGAGATTTACTAGCTGGAAATATTTGTTTGCTTGGAATAGGTCTATTCCGTGTTCGTTCCATCAGTGTATCTATATCTCTATCGAGATAGCAAGTTAGTGTATTGGCGCTCGCAGAACCGAGAGTTACTGCAACAACCATAACAACCATTATAACATAATTGATAGATGGAAAGGCAGCGATAATGTAACTGCTGAAAGCGATGAAGACTAGAAGTATCCAGACTCGAGGCTTAGTAACTTCTAAATATTTTTTGAATTGGTTATTGGGCGACTGCCTAACAGATTCATGGTTTAGGCTCAAACATCAGTTACACGATATGTGAAGATATAAAAATTAGGTGTTTTGATTATCTGTGAAGGATACCTGTTGAAGAAATTAGAATATGTTGATCCGGATGAAGCTTTTGCAAGATTAGTTAAGGAATGCACATTTAAGATGGGTGTTGATGAGATAGAAGTTAAGAATTCATTTGGTAGAGTGCTATCTGAGGATATACAATCGGGTCTAGATGTCCCATTGTTAGATAGTTCGCATTTAGATGGATATGCAGTTAGATCAGAAGATGTTAAGGGAGCGACAAAACACAGCCCCATAAAACTAAGAGTATGCAGAAACATTGAGTTGAATGATATTCCTACAGCTGAAATAGGACCGGGGGAGGCATACAAAGTGAGAACAGGCAGTTATATCCCAACAGGCTGTGACGCAATAGCTCCTAAAGAAGATGTAACAGTTAAGGGAGATCAAATAGAAATAATCAGCCCTTTAAAGCCCTTTGCGGAGATAATTCCAAAAGGTTCAGATCTGAAATATGGTTCATTGGTTTACAATTCAGGGCATATTATTCGGTCCCAAGATTTGGGGATGCTCAGATTATTGAAGCTAGAAACCGTCAAGGTTTACTCGAAACCGATCGTTTCAATAGCGTCAATTGGAAGTGAGTTGACAGAAGATACACAAGAGGCCGGGAAAGGAAAAACTCTTAACACTCATGCATACACAATTTCTTCGCTAGTAGAACAAGCAGGAGGTAAACCAGTTTATTTGGGAATAGTCCCAGATAACATAGATGATATCAAAAAGACCATATCAAGGGGGTTAGAAAAAAGCAGCATTGTGGTTACAATTGGTGGTTCTTCAGTCGGAGAAGCCGATTTCGTAGCTGAAGCAGTTAGCACATTAGGGAACCCAGGAATTATCGCACATGGATTAAAACTTCACCCAGGGAGAGTTGCAGGATGCGGGGTTATAGAGAGAAAAGCAGTTATTATTCTGCCAGGCTTAATACAATCAACAATAAACGGGTTTGTTTATTTTGTGCTTCCATTAATAAACTATCTAACAGGGAAAGGGTTCAAAAGATACGAGTTTTCGGTTCCAGCATTTATTGGGACAGATATTGAATACCATAAATATCACGATTTCCATAAAATGTCTTGGGTAAGTCTTTGCAGGAAAGGAGATCAGATTTTTGCGGAGCAAGTAAAAGGTGACTCCCCAATGCGAAACGTCTTGATAAAGGCGGATGGATATATCATGGTTCAACCGAATATAGATCATATGTCTAATGGAACTAGAGTCGAGGTTTTAATGGTTCCAGGTTTATCAAGTCTGCCAATAAAAGATTAGAGGAAAACTTTTTACGGTAAAGCAACTTATCAATAGATTTGGATAAGATGGATAGTTCAATTACTACAACAGATATATTTTTCAGTATCCCGGAGATCCTATCTAAGGGAGAACGTTTTGTTTTAGCGTCTGTAATAAGAACTTCAGGGTCAACCCCGAGAGGAACAACTGCGAAAATGATAATTTTCAATGATGGTTCAAGCCTGGGAACTGTTGGAGGTGGATGCGTTGAGACATATCTATTAGATCAAGCTAAAAAAGTCTTTGAAGATGGTCAGCTTAGAGTAGTGGAGGCAGATCTTGGAGATGACAGCTGGTCCGGATTAGGAATGGCGTGCGGTGGAAAAGTAGAAATGACTGTAGAACTCATTGAACCTAGCCCTCAGCTAATTGTTTTAGGAGCAGGGCACGTCGCAAAAGCTATAGTAAAAATAGGGAAGTTTTTAGGATTTAGAGTTGTTGTAATTGACCCTTTTGCAATAGATGAGGAATATCATGAAGCAGATAAAGTGTTCCAAGAGGGCTATGAAGACGGTATAAAAAAAATAAAAATTTTATCCTATGATAACAT
>CAYNJB010000132.1:0-3165 GCA_964397515.1 uncultured Nitrosopumilales archaeon
TGTAGAAGAACTTTAGCTAGTTACATTACGGATACAAGTGCATATATTTTAAAAATGATTGATACAAACTATATTATCAAGTCAGAAGCAAAAACAATTACTGCGGAAACACAAAAGGAAAATGATGAATTAGGCGCGGATATAAAACTGCTGATCTTGGCTTATTTAACGAACACAAAAGAGAATGTTCCCAGTGGAAAATGGATTAGTCCAAGAGAAGTGGCTGGAGGAGATCTCTTCTTCTCTGCTAAAGCACATATTATGATATCACCTGAACTTCTTCGAGTACTCAAAACATCGAATGAGTTCTCTAATGCAGGAAATAAGATCGGCGCAAAAAAACAATTTTTAGGAGACGCATCCTTTGTGATCCAAACATTACCAAAAATCCCTTTATTATTTATCTACTGGGAGGGAGACAATGAGTTACCATCAAGAATATCAGTGTTCGTCGATCAAAATGTACTACAAAACTTAGCTATAGACGGAGTTTGGCTTGCCATCAAGATGACGGAAAAGAGCCTACTCACAAGTGTAAGCACCCAATAGTAAACTGAAAACGTGCATAACTATATTTAGTTAGATATTGATTGACACTTAAGTCATTTAGTTGGATCATTATCTTAGAGAATCATTCAATAAGATATATTAATGGGAAATAGATAAATATTCATGTATAAATGAGGAAAAAAAATTGTTTTAACTATAGCTGTTGTAGTTGTGGTACTTTCAATTAGCGGTTTATCACAATTTCTACCTTCAGAAGACAATTCAATGGAAACAGATACGGTTACCCTAGATAATCAGATCAATATAGAAAAACATGGAGATACATTTAATTTTACAGTTAATACTGTTGAGAAAGAAACCGTAACAATCAATGAACTCTTAATGAAAGAGAACCACTTTTAATTTATTTTTTCGCAACATGGTGCCCTGTATGCGATAAAGACTTACAAAATCTGAACACAGTTTATAGTTCAGATATAGATAGAGTAAGTGTGTTAGTTGTAGGATTTGATCCAAGTGAAAACATTGATATGATTAGACAATACAAAGAAAGCAAAGAATACTCGTGGATTTTTGCGGAATATAATAAGGAGGCGCTTCTACACTTTAAGGTGATTACTCAGTCAACAAAGATTGGGATAAACACAAAAGGAAACATCGTTTTCAATGAAGGTTACGGGGTTACAGATAATGATGGGTGGCGCAGAATGTTGGAAAGACTAGAATAAGATTACAGTGACTGTAATGGTTTTTGCTGAACAAATTCCAATCATATTAGTTCTCGGGGCGGGATTTGTTACTTTACTATCACCATGTGGGTATGCACTAATTCCGGGATACATTGCGTATCTTCTTGGAGGAAATATTACTTTTCGAAGAGTTATGCGTGGAATAGTTTTCACATTAATAGGCATATTCACAGTCTTTTCCTTAGTTGGATTAGCACTTGCCATTTCTTCACAAATAATTCAAAGCATATTACCTCATTTAACCCTAGCAGCAGCCCTGATCATTTTATTAATAGGGATATCAAAGACTTTAGAGATAAACATACCAATTTTCGGGTTTTCACATCTCGCAGGCAAGAGCTTTAAGTCTTCAAGTTTCTTCTCGTACGGAATAGCTTATGCATTTGCAGGGGCGGGCTGTACGTTGCCTATATTTTTCGCAGTACTACTCTATGCTAGCTTAACTCCAGGATTAGAAGCATTTATCACAATGCTCACTTATTCAACAGGAGTTGCAATACCTTTAGTGATAACAGGGATCCTCACAGGAACAGCAAATATTAGAGGTATTCAAAAAATAGGGCGATTAACGGCGAAGATTAATAGGTTATCAGGAATCATCCTTATAGGTGCAGGGATTTACCTAATTTACTACTATCTGTCTTTTTACCAGCAGCTTATCCCTTATATCTTACCTTAAGATAGTTTATGGAATAAGAAGAAAAAACGGAGTAAATACGATAGATTTTAGAATATCAAAAAATAAGGCGTTATCGTTATAAAAGGTTAAGGAGATTAGTTTTGGATATTGAGACAAAAGTTGAGTTAGTTAAAAGAGAACCTTTGGAAGAAGTAGTAACTGAAACGGGTCTTCACACTTTGCTGGAGACAACAGAACATCCTCGCCACTACATTGGTCTGGAGATATCAGGATTACTGCATCTTGGAAGCTTAGTTATAGTAGGTTTTAAAATTAGAGATTTTATTAAAGCGGGTTTTGATTGCCGCGTTTTTCTAGCTGATTGGCACAGCTATCTTAATAATAAATTTGAAGGTGATTGGAATAAGATAAAATTAGCTGCGAATTACTACGCTGAAGCGTTTAGATTTTTCTGTCCGGGAGTCAAGATCATACTTGGCTCGGATCTATATAGACAAAGTGAAGATTACTGGGAAAGATTTGTTCGTTTCAGTAAGCAAATCACTTTAGCTAGAAATGCGAGATGTCTTACAATCTTGGGGCGAAGTGAACATGAAAAGCTTGACTTTGGTCAATATCTATACCCGCCCATGCAAGCCGTTGATATCAAAGAAATGAACTTAGACATGGCACATGCTGGCATGGATCAACGAAAGGTGCATATGTTAGTTAGAGAAGTCTTTCCCAAGGTAGGATGGAAAACACCTATTGCGGTTCATCACAGAATACTTCCAGGACTTGCAGAGCCCATACAGATGATAACAGCTAAAGATGACAAGATTGTAGCTTCAAAGATGAGTAAATCAAAACCTTGGACAGCTATCTTCATCCATGATGAATTTGATGAAATTAATGAGAAACTTAAGAAAGCATGGTGCCCACCAAAACTAGTTATAGAAAACCCAGTCTTAGAGATAGTGCGAAACATAATATTTCATGAGATGCCAAGCTTTGAAATAGAAAGACCAGCAAAATATGGAGGATCTATTAACTTTGAGAAATATAAAGATCTGGAGATTTCTTATTTGAAAGGAGATGTACATCCTGCTGATCTGAAAGCAAGTGTTGCTGTACACCTAAACAAGATCCTTGAACCAGTTCGGAAACATTTTGAGGCAAAACAAGAACTCTTAGAAGTCTACAAAGATAACAAATTTTCTTAGATAAATGAGTGTAATAAGTTTTTTAAATAGTGTAAATCTCAAGGTTTAGGATATGAGTCATCAT
>CAYNJB010000133.1:0-3124 GCA_964397515.1 uncultured Nitrosopumilales archaeon
ATTAATCATTAAAGGGTCCCAGTGGAATGGGTTTTGTAGGATGTCACAAGGTGAAAAATAATGAAAACCTTTGCTAAATACAAAGTGCTGATCGTGATTGGTCTCGCGATATATTTGTTGGCGCCATTTCTGGTGATGAGGCGAATTGCGGAACAGGACCAATTCGTTGTTTTTCTCATCGCCTGGCTCGCTCCTTTAGCTTGGGTTGGTGCGGGCATATGGGTTTACCTTCAGCATCTCAAAAAGAAGCAACAGGAAAAACTTATCCGGTTGCCGATTAAGTTTCTGAAGCAGAAGCACTTTTCCCACCAAACAACTCCTAACAACGCTCTTGTAACGGGAGCAGAAATAGGTGTTCATAATGGGCGACATGCCTCTCAAATCCTATCCCTGCTTAATGTAAAAAAACTTTATTTGGTAGACCCATGGGCGAGTTATACCGACCATGGAATTAAAGGATTTCCCGATGATGAGCAGGAGGCGATTTATCAAGAGGTCGAAGGGAAATTCTCTGGTATGCCTAACGTTGAAATCATTAGAAAGATGTCTGCAGAGGCGGTGGCAGAAATTAGGGATCTTAGCCTTGACTTTGTCTATATCGATGGTAATCACGAGTACGAATATGTGCTTGAAGACCTTAGGGTATGGTATCCAAAAGTAAAGCCTGACGGTGTTTTGGGAGGGGATGACTTCGGCCATCCTTCTTCGGTGGGCCTAATCAGGGCAGTGACCGAGTTCGCGTATGAAAAAAAGTTACTGGTGTTCTCAGAAAGAAATCAGTTTTTCATGGTGAAAGTCTAACCGTTACGCGTAGTTTAAGTACGAACGGTCAGCCAGGACAGGGTAGGTCGCTGACAAGAATGTCGATTGAGAACTCGTTAATGAGTTTGAGCAAGTTACCCCTCGTGCCGGCTCGATTAATAGATGCTTGGCGAAGCATGTTAAACCGGAGAATCAAGTCGAAAAGTTTGGCGTGCGGCATTTAACTGATTTCAAAAAGTGCGTTTTTGTAAACGAGAGCGGGATTTATATCAACATTCTCTGCACAGATCTCGCTTTTAACAAGCATTTCTCTTTGCCCTATGGAACATTGAATAGACTGCCCTTCTTGAGCATCATTAAGAACAGCAATAACCTGATCTTCGGATTCCGCGTCAATCACGGCCCCAGATTTGTCAAATACAGTGCGATTGGTATGCAGAAATTTAGGATTAATCACGGGTTTCCCAGCCACAATTGCTTCGAGCCCAATGCTGGATCCAAAATTGATTGCAACGTCACACCACTGAATTAGCGAACTTGATGAAGCTGTCGTGTTTAGATCTATATTTGCGATGCCACTATGCAAGCCAGTTTTGTCCTCGCTATCTAGTTGGTGCCCCCGTGTATGACCTTTTATAGCTACTAGAAAGTTCTTATTCTGCAAAATTAGCTTGATCAACTCAGTTGTTCTGGGCTCGTCTACGTTGTAGTGCCAGTGGGGGACAAAGAAAACGATGCGGACATCTCGCTCACTTATCCCCAATGGAAAGCCATTATAGGGGGGGAAGAATTGGGCGTGGCTATCAACCCAGCTTTGGAAGAATCGCATACTGCCTAAAGCGCAAATTTTGTTTGGACTCATGCCCCAATCGAGATTCATCTGCCTATGGTGGCACGTTTGGACCACGTAAAGGTCGAACTCATTCCTAGGGGAGAAGTCCGGCCAGGCATTATTCTCCGAATGAAACTTTCTTAGGTATGTGTTAACGTCATAATTGAGAAAAATGTTTTGCCCATGCGGTAAGCAAACATTTGGTATACCCATTTTTTTCGCGACAAGAAAGATTCGAGACTGAAAACCTTTCCGTCGTGGGTTGCACCACGTATAGATACAAAGGCTAATTCGGCTCAATGCCAGAAAAAAAAAAGCTGTCACTACGTTGAAAAAGATCTCTCGGCTTACCCAACGAATCGTCTTTGGGCCTCGATTGAGAAGGAGAAGTAAGGGAAAAGTGGCAACTGAAAAAGTGCTGTATGAATTAAAATGCCGGATACGCGGATCTTGCTTCAGATCAAAATCGCTAAGGCAGAGTATTTTGATGCACACCGAGTCTTCCAGGAGAGTGTTGATCAGAGGAGCTGTCTGATCTACATCATTGTAGTTGTTCAATATAAACAGAAAAGTCTTTTTCATGCCAAAAACGCGTCTTCTTAAAGCCAGTGAGTTGTCCAAATTAGGCAAAGAGGGTTCGCGACAAGCGTCGCAGTAGAACTATTATAGTATTTCTAGAAGACTGAGTCAGCGGAGCGATAGGGGTGAAGGTGTTTGCCAAGTCAAGATCAGTATGAGTTTATCGGGCGCGTGCGGGGGTGGCAGTGGATTCATCTTTGTTCAAATATGCTGCCCCTTGGTGGGACAGTCACGAAACTTCAATAATCAATCAGGGAACTTGTCAAGACTTCATCTATGACATATCAGAGAATCAAAAGGGCAGTCGCAGCACGGTTGACCAAAGGCATCTACCATGTTGGCGCGATTATCGCCCTGCCGGGCGTTGTGATTATTCGGCTTCTCCGACCAATTATTCGGATCCGATTTGGATTTTTTTTTGCTGATCGAATTGGCCACTTTGCATTTGATCTTGAATATTGCCTTTCAGAAAACGCGTTGGAAAGCCAGCGGTCCGTTCGCGGCGGTGATTTTTTCTTTTTTGAGGGCATCCCCGCTAACCAGCAATTGGCGAAATTGTGCAAAAAGGAATTGTGGGTCAATCCAATGGTTCGTACACTTTTTATTGCGAACAATTGGTTACCCGGAGGAAGTGAAGACGTGTTGTTGCCTGCGAGGCTAAGAAACGAGTCGCGTGATAAGGTGGGCCTGCTCAGGAAGACTCCGGCGCAACTGAAGATTGGCGAAGATGATAATCATCATGCCCTGAGAGAAATGGAGCAATTTGGCTTTGAAAGTGAAGATAAATTTGTCTGCCTCATCGCGAGGGACTCCGCATACTTGCAAGGTCATCTCCCAAATCGGGACTGGAGCTACCATAATTTTCGGGATTGTGATGTCTCGACCTATTTGGATGCGGCTGAGAAATTATCAGATCGGGGATATTGGGTGTTTCGGATGGGCAAAGATGTT
>CAYNJB010000134.1:0-3035 GCA_964397515.1 uncultured Nitrosopumilales archaeon
TAGGGCCAAATGCTGGACATACAGTCATAGAAAATAATAGAATACATAAAGTCAGATTAATCCCAAGCGCTTTTGTAAATACCTCTTCTCGACTGTTAATTGGTTCAGGAGTTTTAGTTAATCCAGATGTTTTCTTTAATGAAGTGTCACGTTTACACATAGAAGGCCGCGTAGGCATTGACTCTCAATGCGCCATTATTGAAGAAAAACATTTGATACAAGATAAGGAAGGTCACTTAAGAGATAAGATTGGGACAACAGGTACCGGTACCGGTCCTGCAAATTCAGATAGAGTCCTTAGACTTGCTAAACTGGCAAAAGAGGTACCAAGCCTAAAAGAATTTGTAACAGATGTATCATTGGAGGTTAATAAGGCATTAGAAGACGACAAAAAAGTCTTGATAGAAGGAACGCAAGGTACATTTTTATCTTTATATCATGGAACTTACCCATTTGTGACATCAAAAGATGTAACTGCAGCTGCAATTTGCGCGGATATTGGAATTGGCCCAACAAAAATTGGAGAGGTGACAATGGTGTTAAAAGGATTCTTTACAAGAGTCGGAGAAGGACCTCTTGAAAATGAATTATCAGTAGAAGAATCTAATAAACGCGGGTGGAATGAGATTGGTACAGTAACAGGTAGATCGCGAAGATCAGCACCGTTTAATATGGATTTAGCTATTAGAGCTTGTATGTTAAATGGCGCAACCCAAATAGCACTCACGAAACTTGACGTTATTTTTAAAGAATCGGCAGGCTTAAAAAATTTTGAAGAACTGCCTAATGATGCTAAAAGATTTATACAGGAAATTGAGGATAAAACACATGTGCCTGTGACGCTTATTGGTACTGGAGCAAGTATTGAAGAAATAATAGATAGGAGAGATGTTTAGGAACGGTTATAACTGAAGAATAATAACGCGTTAGTTGAGGAGAGAGATTTGGTTACAATTATATTAGGTGATTTAAAGAAAGAGGCATCAGAAATTTCTACATTTATACAAGAAAAAACAAGTCTAAAAGTTGAATATTCAGGAGAAAATGTTGACGTTCAAAGTGAGCAAGAGAATAAAGTTAGTACAAGACATCTAAAGGTATATTTGAAGAGGTTTTTGCATAACAAAGGCATACGGAAAAATTATCGCGTATTTGTAAATAAAGATAAAATAAGCATAATAAAAAAACCTGATGAGGAAGAAGAAGAATAATATATTTGTCAGCCACCTTGGTTAACCTTTGTCATCAAAACACGGATAGCATCTCTAGATAATCGCATATTTTCAAGAGCATCATCAATCCGCTCTAAACTTAGAAAATATAATGCTTGTTTCAAATTTTTTTGAATATCCAGAACGTTAAATTCGGTATTTGAACCAGAATTATGCTTTGAAAGACGCCTCATTCTTCCAGGAGCCTCGTCTTTTGCGTCTAATCTTAATAGCAAGATAGCAAATTCAAGCCTACTTTGAGCTTTCCATAAATTAATTTCAGATGATTTAGATTCTTTAATATTTATAGAGCTAGTTAGTTTAAGTGATTTAATAGTATTTTTTATTTCAATTTGGCTTTTTTTAAATCTATTTTTTATTAATTTTAGGTCACCATTGACAAATAAGTAATAAATCAGGCGGTATTTGAGTTATTAAACATATTTTTTTATGTTTTGACTAATAAAAGGTTTAGATGATCAAAAATTTAAAATTCTAAATCTTTCATTTTATCTAATGAAAAAGCTATTTAAGACAGAGTAAATTGAGCGATACATATTGTCCAAAAAGAAAAAGAAGCCTGAATCACCTTGCTTCGTTAAATTAAACGAGATTAAAGAATTAGGTAGACTTGCGTGCGCATTTGAGAGGGTACCTCTTCCGATTTTCGCCATGCCGCTAAAGAACAGATCTATTCTTTCAACACAATTAGACGCCAATTTCGGAAGACCGATTTTCTATTATATTACAGTAGATAAAATTGGTCACTTCTTAGAATACCAAAACTCATCAAACCGGGAGGAAGTAAATTGTGAAGATAATCCTAATAACCCAACAGCCATATATTCGCCCATAATTAAAATAAAAAAAATGCCTGAACTATTCCAAAAAGGTTTGAAAGAATCAGAATGTAAAGAGAAAGTACTTAGTATTCAGCTTTCAGAATTAGCAAGTCTAGTAAAAGTGAGCGCCTATAAAACATTATTTGAAGAGCCCCCGATACCTCTTTTTACTTTTAAGGATAGCAAGAAATGGGTTTTAGGAGCTTTCGCGAGGATAGATGAATTTGAAGATTCTTCGGTTTTTTTCCATATTACTTTAAAATCAGAAGTTATATCACCTTTTATAAAATATTCACCTCAAAAAATTAATGAAACAGATTTTACAGATAGAATTGATGAGCATGGAAATATTTACATAAAGATAATAAAACTTAGTTCAACACACCCATTAGTGAATCTGGTTTGAATAAAAATTGTTTTATAGAGAGACTTATAGATTCATCTAAGTTAAAATCGAGCAGAGTTATTTTATCTCTGGACTTGGATGATTCACCAAGAACACTTAAGAAGAAAGCTGTTCAGATCATTGATAGTTTAGGTGAAGATATAGTTGGAGTCAAGATTAACTACCATCTTCTGTTGCCATTAGATCTTAAGAATATTAAAGAAATTATAATAAAGGCACATGAAAAGGATTTACAAGTTATTGCAGATATTAAATTAAATGATATTTCCAACACCAATCTTATAGCTTCAAAATTACTTTGGAAGGCAGGATTTGATGCGATTATAGTTAACCCATTTGTAGGACATCAAGACGCATTAAAATTGACTATAGAAAAGGCGCATAGAGATGGAAAAGGCGTAATTTTTTTGGTATATATGAGCCACGCCGGAGCACGTGATGGTTATGGATTGAAAGTTATTTCTTCAGGATCTAGAACTAATAAAATGTATGAAATATTTGCTTTAAGGGCTTTAAAATGGAGGGCAGATGGAGTCATCGTTGGGGCGACAAAACCAAGCATCATTACTAATGTTG
>CAYNJB010000135.1:0-3013 GCA_964397515.1 uncultured Nitrosopumilales archaeon
CCGAGCCAACAATGCCGCGTCCGTGATCTACTTTTGATTCAATTACTTTGCCTTTTGTTTGCAATACATTCCAAGCTGTGGTTACATTTGCCTTGTTTGTACCAGGAATTGATGGAATTTGGGCCTTCACACCAGTAGCAAGTATTACAACGTCAGGGTTAATCGCATCAACAAGGTTTGCATTCAACTCTTTTCCTAACTCCACTTTGACTCCGAGCTTGCTCATTTGATTAACAAAGAAATTCAGTCCATCAATAGTTTCTGCCTTGAATGGAACATAAGATTGTAGGAGCATTTGTCCGCCTAATTCGCTGTTTCGTTCATAGAGAGTAACCTCGTGTCCTCGTAGAGCTGCTACTCTTGCTGCTTCCATTCCTGCAGGTCCCCCTCCAACAATGAGAACATTCTTAGGTGTCTCTGCTTTAGTACTAGCATTTAACGCATATTCTCTTTCTTTTCCAACAGAAGCATTTAAACTACATTTAACTCTAACACCAAAGTCAGCTTCGCATTCTTGGAAGCACCCAATACAGTATCTAATTTCATCAAGTCGACCTTCCTTTACTTTATTTGAGAATTCGGGGTCCGCAATATGCACCCTACCCATAGCTACAAGATCAGCGCTGCCTTCTGCAAGTATTTTTTCAGCTAGTTCGGGGCTTTTTATTCGACCGCAGACTATAACAGGTACGTTAACAATTTTCTTAATTGCAGCACTATATGGGACATTATAGCCAAAAGGCGTCCCTACCGGAGGCATAGCATAACGATACGCTTCGGGTGTCCAAGGACAACCAGAAGTGATGTTCAAAGCATCTACTCCTGCTCCCTCTAGTTTCTTAGCAACAACTTTTTGGTCTTCTAATGTGTTCCCACCTTCAATATGGTCTTCTCCATTAATTCTTGCTATAAGGGGGAAGTTCCCGAGCTTTGTCTTTATTTTCTCTACAATTTCTACAGCTATGCGAACCCGTCCATTAATGTCGCCACCATATTCATCGGTCCTTTTGTTTGTAAAGGAGGAGATAAATTGTTGGAGAATATTAGATCCGTTTGAACATTGGAGTTCTACAGCATCATATCCAGAGTGGCGTGCGAAAGTTGCTGCCGCAACATATTTTTCTTGGACTGAGGAAATCTCTTCAATGGTTAATCCCTTTGCCTTAACACCGGGGATAAAGGGAGCATCCATTTCACTAGGTGCGAAAGGTGGTTTTCCACCCATTGCTTCCGGAATTGTGAAAAGGCCGGAGAAGTTCATTTGCAGATACATTTTTCCCCCATAATCGTGGACACGATCAGTCATATCTCGATGCCCAGCTGTAAACTTGAAACCGTCGATACTTGGTTGAGGATAAGCTGTTCTTCCGCGGATGTCATCTATTACAACTGCCCCAAGACCCATTATTGCTGCGCCACCTTTTGCACGTTCAGCATAATAGTCAATCATCCTTTGAGTTACTTGACCAGTGGAGTCAGTTAATTGTTCTGCCATTGTTGGCATCCATATTCTATGCTTCAGTTCTAAAGTTCCTATTTTGAACGGTTGAAGTAGATTTTCAAAACCCAATCTAAATTGCACCTAGAATTACCTACATATGTTATTATTTATACCTTTATTTGATAATACTATACTTTTACCTGAAAACCAGTATCAGTTTAGGCACTAATAAATTGGCCATTATTATAATTAATCGTTAATAGAAGATGAAGAATTATTGATGGTCTAGCTTTTCTATTCTGATTCGATAAAGGTCTTAGGCCAATGATCGTATCCAAATAATAAAACTAGGGGCTCATTTCCATCATTTATGATGCCATGTTTTTCTCCTGCTGGAGCATACACCGCTGTTCCAGGGACCGCCTCTTCTACATCATCGCCAATTCTTACTTTTCCTTTACCTGAAAGAAAATAGTACCATTCGTTTGCATCATCTTTTTCATGATAATGATATTTATGTACTCCACCTGGAGGTAACCAACCCATATGTAATGATAACCCATCTGTTTCTAAACCGTCACCATTAGGACTGAACGGAGTTTTTGGTTTACCAATAAGATTCTTCATTTGCTCTTGTAAATTTCCCTGCTCATCCTTAAAAGGGAGCCAAGGTTGATCTTGTTCATTCATTACTCTTCGAGGTTTTTTCAGAGACATTTTTCTTTACGATCATCTATCCGGTTAATACTTATTTTAGCTTATTGATTACATTTATTGAACAGATACAGTTGCGATAACAATGGTAAAAATATGAAGGCGAAGTATCTATTCCGCTTTAATCTTTTCAGTTAATCGTTTTTTAAACTCAGTTGTATATTCTTGGAGTTTATTCTTGATTACAAAGTCAACAATTCGTGAAATAATTCCCCCGCCAGTCTCAATTTCTAGTCTAAGATTGATTATTGTAGACGTGTCAGATTCTGAAGATAGATCTACGACCCCTCTTAGAATTATATCATCGCCTTCTCCAACAAATCTAATGTGTCCAGGCGATACATCTACAAGAGTTGCATTTAGTGCAAATGTCTTTGATAATGGGCCTAGCTTACCCACCAACTTCCAAATAGATTTTTCAGGGCTTATTACCTGAACCTCTTTAACATCTGGAATGCAAGATCCTAATTCCTCCAGATTCTTAAGAAAAACCTCTAACTTTTGCAAACCTACGTCGATGGTAAATGATGTTTCGGTAACATGCATGTTAACATATTCATTTTTGAGTATTAAAAAGTGTTATTATTTGAAAAACATTCTTCGGATTATACAGTTTAATAACCAACTTTTAGGATAGTTATGGTTATGAACCTTTCAAGCCGTATAACAAGTATTCCTGAGTCAGCGATAAGAGCGGCTTTTAGCAGTGCGCAAAAATCAGGGGACACTATTAATTTATCTATAGGAGAACCAGACTTTGATACACCGGAGCATATCAAAGCGGCGGCGAAAAAAGCTCTAGACGAAGGTTATACACATTATGCGCCTAACGCTGGAATACCTGAGCTTTTAGATTCA
>CAYNJB010000136.1:0-2983 GCA_964397515.1 uncultured Nitrosopumilales archaeon
CCATTACTGGCTAAAGTAATTGGAAGTAATCTAAGAAATCTTTTGGAACATTTTGAGAGCACAAGTACTTAGAATATTCTAGTTAAAAAGGGGTGTATAAATTAGGTTATAAAGATGACAGAGTTAAACAAAAATCCTTGGATCAAAGACCTCCTTTTATGGCACGGACACGATCTGGCAGGTGTCAGGGTTCCGTTCTCAGAGCGAGGAGGTAATCCGCTCCGCAACGAGAAGGGCGCCTCAGATATTATTATTACGGGTATTGTAGAAAGACTTAGGAAAAATGCTGAGAAGATTGCTAGTGGCGAAGAATCACCTAGGTGGATTTTCTTGGTTGGTGGGCCAGGAAATGGAAAATCTGAGGCAGTACAAGACTTTCTTTCTACCTTGGATCATGAACTAGAGTGCAATGGGGCTTTAATTGATATTCTCCGTAAGTGTTTTACGTCAAGCCCACTGGTACCTTGGAAAGCAGAAATCTCGGCAGACACTCATGAGCTCCCTGGGCCTTTCAAAGAGAAGGTAGGCAGATTAATTGTTATTCAAGATGCCTCTGCCACCGAGCAACCTAATCAAGACGCAGCAAGAGTTCTGGCTGAAGATATACTTGACCTTGTGACACATCCCCACCCCTTACCAGTTTTTATTTGTTGTGTAAATAGGGGTTTACTCGTCAGGGCAATCAGGTACGCACATGGTATTGAAAAGAACGATGAGGTGATGCAGATAATAGAAGGATTAATTCGAGCCACTTCACTCGGCAAGGAGGTTTTATCAGGGAATAGACCGCAATGTTGGCCCCTAGATTTACCAGGGCATCCTCTTGCAGGAAGGATTGCATGCTGGCCAATGGATATGGAAAGTATGTTGCTCTCCCCGGAAGAAGGCGGACTTGATGTTTCCCCAGTTGAGCAAATCATAAATAAGGCTATTGCACAGGAAAAATGGGAAGCAGAAGACAAGTGTTTTGATTGTTCAGATTTAACATTGTGCCCTTTCTATCAAAATGCTGCCTGGCTTAGAAATAATTCAATTCTTATGGGTTTGCTTAAGATATTCCGTCGCGGTGAATTAGCAACCGGGCAGCGATGGAATTTCAGGGATACTTTTTCGCTAGTAGCAGAGATCCTTGTCGGGGAATGGGGAGATTTTAACAACTTTGATCATCCTTGCGACTGGGTGCATAGTGCGGCTGATAACTGCCGCGATTTAAATACTCAACCAACACTGGCAATCGAATCTTCACTTGATCTTATATCACGCCTTTATCCGAATGCTATATTTCCTAATATCAACATTTGTAAGTTACCTGAGGAAGCTGTGGACATAGCGGAAAAGAATAATTGTGATGTAACCATAGCATTGAGTGACTATGTTGCTACAAAGCGTATTCCTGCTTCTACCCATATCAGGGGATTTCTAATTAATATTATTTCTCCGCGTTTAGACCCTTCATACTTATCTCCACACGATGAGGACCACCCCATCGGCAAGGCAGAAGATGTATATAATCAATCTGTGAATATTGGAAATGATGAGTGGCCCACTGGAACACAAATGTCAACGATTGAGAAAAGGTTTTTTGATTTAGCCAAAAGAGCTGAAGCGGAGTGGGATCCGCTCAGTCGAGAATCTGCACAGGTTACAACTTCTTTGAGATTCTTGAAAACTTTCTGCTCATCACTGGCAAAAAAGTCGATAGGAGTAAGATTAGGGTTACATGCGAATGAGCAATATCTTGCAAATTACGAGGATTCAATCCGTGATAGCAACTTACTCTACGATTTAACCGATGCTTTGCGATCTCTCCTCGGTGAGGGTGGTTTTAGTTTTAATGCTCTTGAAAGTTTTGGGCAACCACAGTTAGAACGTGGATGGGTGATTACACTACGGGGAACAAGTGTCCCAATTTCGCCGATTATACCGGCACCTATTTCTACTGGGCAACCGGCACATGATTTTCCTTTCATCGAGATTTCTGATTATCCAATACCCCTAACTTTTGACCTCTACGTTGCGTTAAGACTACGAAAAGATGGTTGTACCAGTAGCAGCCTGCCATCGAGTGTGCGTGCAGCAATTGATCGTATTCGGCATTTACAAGCGGGAAGGCTATGCAACGAAAAGGAGCAATTTGCCCAAGGTAGTGTCGAGTACGCCATTAAAGATCATGGAAAGATTATCCTGAGACGTGCTTCCGAATCACCAATACTCAGGGAGGGAGAGTAGGACAATGCCCCTAGAAAAATTTTATAATTTCTTATGGAAATATAAAAGAAATGAACACAAGGGATATACGGATTCAATTTTATCCCCCATAGCACCAGAGTATACTACGGGAGAGGTATTGCTTGGCGCAGCTTACAGGAAATTAATCCTTGGCGAGAGAGAGGCAGTCATAAATCTCGAAAACATTAATTCCCTTTTTTCGTCATCGCCAACGTGGGATGCCATACTTAGAGAACCTGGTGGTTTAACAAGCCCAAAACTTTCAAGACAAGATCCCCTGTTGCGACAATTGATGCCATTTGTTCCTGAGATTGCACGATATGCTTGCGTACTGGGTAGACCAAGGAACAGGTGGGATCCGGGCAATCTATTGCTATCGACTATCGGATCCGGTCTTGGCCCTGAACCAGTTAATAGTTTTATACAGAAAATCAGGGATGCTTTATTCGTTGATGAAAATGATGATATTCTAGCGAGGTACGTTGAGGAGTCGCTCAAGCAATTAAACAGAGAGCCTTCTGAGGGTTTTCCAAAAATTCCAGACCCTAAAGCCCCTGCTTGGAGACGTAGAAGAAGTTCTGGGTACACACCTGCAGAATGTTTTACACGGGATCTTGGATATACAATAAAATTGAAATCTCGTTTGACGCGAAGACAATGGACTGTTTTAGTTGAAGCGGTCCTGAGAATTGGACTGGGTACTCACGCCTTATGGTTGTGTAGATTGAATAAGGAGATCTGGGAGATGACCTTA
>CAYNJB010000137.1:0-2976 GCA_964397515.1 uncultured Nitrosopumilales archaeon
TATGGAGATGCCAGTAACGATAATGGTTGGTAGAAACAACCAGTAATCAATAATCAGAATCACTCCTGGGTGCACACAGGGGTGATCCTAATTACTATGAATGGCTAACCAGCAAACTAAATGAATATCATCATTATCAATAGGTGGTAAAGTCTCTTGCGGCGGTATTGGCTCTATACCCAATTTGTCAATTGTTTCTAATATCTTTTTTGTTTTATCGTAATTATCAACAGTTGATTCATCTTTGAATACATTTCTCAGCTGATTTGTTTCTCTTCTGGACCAAGGGGTCTCAATTATATCCAAATATTTATCTAATTCTTCCGTTTCTAATTCTTTAAATGGGTTAGAACGTAAAAATTCCGCTACGTCACGATTAATTTTTGGGACTTTTGGCTCCAAATTGGCTGGGTCAGTTTCAAATGTCCAATCTTCATAGACAGTCTCTTTGGCAATTTTCCAAGCTTGAATTGCATTCGTATAATCATCCAAATCTAATTTTCGCTCAGTCTCTTCTGTGCATTCAATAATTCTTAAACATGTACCTATTTCCTTAATAACCTCGGAATTATTTTCCCCGATAAATCGTAAATATGTTCTTTTGCCTACCTTAGCGCAGAAGAAAAACCCGTTATATTGGCCTTTAGCCATACCAGATCCAATTTTCCATGCTAGCGATCCAAGCTCATCACCATATTTACCTAAAGCCTTACGTAATTCTTGTCGGTATTCTTCCCCAGTTTGAGCAGCTCCCTTTGTTCCACCTTCTTCGTAAATAGCTGCATCCTCTTTTGATAGCTTTTTGATTTCTTCGTTAGTTTCAGAAAAATTTGCTTCTCTTTGTGAGCCTAATTCTATAGGAGTGTCCTCCACACCAACCGAAGCAGCAGCCTGCGCTAGCTTAATACGAACTCTACCCTCTAAAGCAAGAAGATCATCTAATCTATCATCAGGAAAGAAGGTTCTCATATAAACATCGTCGTAGGGACTCCCAATTCTGTCAATTCGTCCATGTCTTTGAATTAAACGCATCGGATTCCAAGGTAGGTCAAAATTGATAACATTCCTGCATTGCTGTAGATTCATACCCTCAGCTAAAACATCAGTAGCAATCATAATATCAAACTTATCTTTATCATGTGGCGGCATTGCTTTTGTTGAAATTGGCGCAAAACCAGATATGGCAGCTGTCCTGCTAATTCTATTCCTAGAATCTCTTCCACTAACAGAAACTAATCGACCTTTATAAACAGATAAACGATTATCTTTTTTAATCATTTCGTTTAAATGTTCCTCTATCCAATCAACAGTTTGTGCGTAATAAGAAAAGATCAATACTTTTCGATTTTGAGCAGTATCCTCTAAATCAATCCCATCTTTTTCGGCTTGTTCGACTATTTCTACTAACGTCTCAATTAACGAAGCCAATTTTGGAGAGTTTTGTCTATTAATTTGATTAGCATCATCTAATAGATCTTGCAAAATGGCTAGATCATTTTCTATATCACGCTTTAATGCTACAATGTTATAATTATCAGCTAATACGGTATTGTCACTTTCTATCAGTAATTCATCTATATCAGTGTCTTCACCAGCTGACCATTCTTTATAAAATTCTTTATAAATGATATAACCTCTTTCTAAAGCATCAAGAAATGCTTCATGCTGCTGAATCATAGTGGATACAGTAGCTCTGAACGCATAGGCAGAAGACTCAAATCTTTTCAACATAATTGATCGTAAGAGTCCTACTATAGCTGTATCACGTGTGTTGTGCTTTTTACCTTTTGGATACATTTCAGGTTTGTATCTAGCCATTGTTAAAAGGGGAACCCCAGAAGATGGCATTAAATAATCCCGAAATTTGTCGAAAAAGTTGGGTAAAACGTTGTCGAGACTATAATTTATTGTAAGAGCATGTGGTTTTGGAAAGCGAATCAATTGAGGTTTTCCATCAGGTCCTGGAATAGTGTCATTTGCATAATGCTTCTTTATAAACTTTCTAGTTCTTTTTACGGTAGTTGCATCTATTATTGGATATAGCATATCAGGATTTAAGTTAAATGGATCTTCACCCATTGCACTGTTAAAGCGAGATCTGATTGATCTAATACCTAAATCAGATAAGCTTGCATCCTGTTTCAAGAAAAACCGTAATAGGTGATATAAATCCCACAATGAATTATTTACTGGTGTTGCCGTAAGAAAAACTACGTCACGTCTTTTGCCTTGCAATAATTGTCTCAATATTGCTGCTCTAGTTGGTGCGTCAGGATTACGGTAGTTATGTGCTTCATCCACAACAACTAAGGAATAATCATCGATTCTATTATTGAGATGCTCTTTACCATCCTCTCCTACAAACTGGACATCATTGGCTAACTGTTCATAACCTACACAGTCTACCAAAAGTTGGTACTTATTTAAGAATTTTCGCCACTCACTATCTCTTAAAGAAGCAGGGCATATAAGTAATACTCTTTGACGATTATCACGGTATTTTCGAATAAGATCACCTGCAATGAACGTTTTACCAAGTCCAACACCATCAGCTATCAAAACACCACCATATTTTTCTAATATTCGCTCTGCTCGAAACCTACCATGCTTTTGAAAACTAGTAACTGGTATTTCACCTTCATCGTCTTGCTCAAGTTCTATTTCTTCACCATATAGCTCAAACAGGACACGTAAATACACCATATATGGCATAACCTCTAACAACATCTCATTATATAAAGCACTTAAATCAAATGGTACTGCCCGTTCCCACAGATCTTCAAACCAGGTTTCTACTTGACCGACTAAAGGATCACCATAATGCCCAAGATTAAGTTCAAGGTTAGTGTTCATACCAGCGTAGGTTAGATTCGAAGATCCTGATACCAAACCACGATTATCTCCTCTAAAAATGAAGGCCTTGGCATGCAAGAAATTCCCTTCGTACCGTCGAACTTCGATCTTATCACTTGCTAA
>CAYNJB010000138.1:0-2943 GCA_964397515.1 uncultured Nitrosopumilales archaeon
CACTAACAACTCTTTTTTGATCATCTGTTGGCCTGTTTTCTACCGGACGGATGCCGGGGGTTACGATCAGAAGCTTTTCACCCACTTCATTTCGAATGTGCTCAAGCTCCAGTCCTGATGCCACTATCCCATCGCAACCTGAAGTTAGGGCTCTTCTGGCTCTCGAGACAACTAATTCCTGGATGTCACACTGAAATCCCATGTCATCAATATCGCCCTGATCCAGGCTGGTCAGTGCGGTCACTGCTAGAACTTTAAGATTGCCCTTTTCAGCCGCTGCTGCTTCCATCATTGATTGATTGCCATGAATAGTAGTGAAGTGGGCACCTCGTTTACTTAGCCTTTTAACAGCCTTCGCTACGGTTTCAGGAACATCAAAAAGTTTTAGATCGACGAACACTTTTTTGTCTTTGTTGATCAACCAGCCCAGCAAGTCAAAGTATTGGCCTGTCATCATTAATTCCATGCCAATCTTGTAGAATGAAACACTATCTGACAACTCGTTGACTAAGTGTTTCGCTTGATCAACCTCTGGAACATCCAAAGCAAATATCAATCTATCACGTAATATTATATTTACATTATTCATGGTTTGTTAATCAATAGCTGTGATTGAGCTGTCATTGTCCACTTTATATGCTTCAAATAATACATTGGGGTAGTCGTGATTCAATGACATAAGTGCTGTTAAATTATCCATTGAATCATCAAATAACCTAATAGTTCTATATTTACCAGTGTCTAAATATTTTCTAAACACTGTTGTTTTAGCTTTTACAGTGTCAATACCTAAATTGCCTGCTCTTTCAACATAAACTTTACTCATATCAAGTCCTTGGGCATTAAATGTGCTGATGAACAAATCCCTGTCATCTAAATCGGTCCTGGCTGTTACAAAGATCACTTTAGAGTCATCTTGATTTAAGTTTTCGATAACAGCTCTTGCTTTCTTGATCATTTTGGTCATTGGTTTGGATGTCTCTTTGAATGCCTCTGAAGACTTAAACTGACTAAAATCATACTCTTCACCATACCTGAGCTCATAATTATTGTACTCAACATTATCGAGCGTTCTAATGACCTTGTTATCTTTGATGACTTGGACACGAGCACTGGTATGGAAGAGCGTTTCGTCAATATCAAAAATTGTTAGGCTAGTCATTTAGCTTAACCTGGTTCTTTTATTAGGTCTTCCAGTATAGCTTGGTCATAATCTGAGGTAAGAAAAGCCTCGCCAATGTTTCTAAGCAAAACTAGTTGGATGTTTCCATCTTTTACTTTCTTATCTTGCTTCATCACATCGAGAAATTTAGGACCAAAAATATCAGGGTCAACACAAGTAGATGTATAACCAATATCAAATATTGCCGTTTCTATTTTATTAAGTTCGTCTTCTGTAATCATATCCATATGATGAGACATTTTTGATGCCAGTTTTATTCCGTGAGCTACTGCGCGCCCATGGGAGATTTCATAGTTGGCTAGAGTTTCTATGGCGTGGCCGAATGTATGGCCAAAATTAAGCAGTGCTCGAATGGATTGTTCTTTCTCATCTTTTGAGACAATCTCGGCTTTAATTTGACATGAGCGTTTAACTACATACTCTACTTCATCTGAGTCTCCTTGTGCGGCTTGAGCGTTAATTGGGTTAGACAACCAGTTAAAAAAATCAGCATCATAAATTAACCCACATTTCATAGCCTCGATAAGCCCATCTGATATATCCATGTCACTTAATGTGTGCAAAAATCTTTTGTCACAAACAACGCATTTAGGTTGATAAAAGCTGCCAATCAGATTTTTGCCAGATTTGTGATTAACTCCGGTTTTGCCTCCAATAGAGGCGTCCACTTGAGCTAGTAAAGTTGTTGGAATTTGTATCAAGCTAATGCCTCTCATAAAGATGGATGCAGTAAAGCCCGTGATATCTCCAACCACGCCTCCCCCTAAAGCAATTAACGTGGCATCTCTTCCAAATCTGGCGTCTAAAAGGAAATCAATGATTTTATGTACGGTTTTAAGTTTCTTTTCCTGCTCTCCATCAGGAAGAATATATGTAATAACATTCTTGTTTGAAAAAAGACCAGCAATTTCTTTTAAATACAGAGGCGCAACTACTTCATTCGTTATAATTGCAATATCTCTTCCTGGTATATACTCCGTAAAAGTCTCGAGAGAAAAGCTGGATCCTTCGCCCACAAAGATTGGATAACTGTTTTCTTTTAAACTAACTGTCTCTGTGTGCATTAAAATTCTCTATAATTTGTTCCGCTAACGCCTTGGGCCTTTGCCCTTTTGTTTGAACCACCAAGGTGGCTATTGACTCATAAAATTCTTTTCTTTTTATTGCGAGCTCCTTGAGCTTTTGCTCTGGGTTGCTGGTTTTTAACAATGGTCTTCTGTTGTTAGGCTTGGCTCGTTTAAGTTGGTCTTCTATATTGGTTTCCAAATAAACAACAAAGCCATTGTCTTTTATGCGTTGTCGGCTATTACTTGACTCAACTGCTCCGCCACCTGTTGCCAATACAATGTTTTGCCTCTGGGTTACTTCTGCAACCACTTTTTCTTCTCTCTTTCTAAAGCCCAATTCGCCTTCAATGTCAAAAATATATGCAATATTAACACCTGTGATTGATTCAATTTCACTGTCCGTGTCAAAGAACTTTTTGGACAGCATGTTGGCAACAATGATGCCCACACTTGTCTTGCCTGAACCCATTGGTCCGATAAGAAAAATATTATTATTGTTGTTGTTTATAACCATTCTATTCTATGGGCTTACTCAAGCTAGGCGAATACTATCTTAAGCTATTTAACACCGATTTGTCTCAATACTAAGTTTTTCAGACTAGCGTTTTTCGACAGGGATATAATCTCTTTCAGTGGGCCCAGTATAGAGTTGCCTTGGTCTTCCGATTTTTGTCTTTGGGCTCGACATCATTT
>CAYNJB010000139.1:0-2909 GCA_964397515.1 uncultured Nitrosopumilales archaeon
CTTCAGGATCTAGAACTAATAAAATGTATGAAATATTTGCTTTAAGGGCTTTAAGGTGGAAGGCAGACGGAGTCATCGTTGGGGCGACAAAACCAAGTATAATTACTAATGTTGCAAAAATTTTGAGGGGTAAGTTACCTATTTTTTGTCCAGGGATAGGTACACAAGGAGGTTCAATCCAAAAAGCTCGATTAGCTGGGGGTAGTTTTATGATTGTTGGTAGATCAATACTTAATGCGCCAGATCCTAAAAAAGTTGTTGAAATAATTAGGATTAAAACATGGTCATAAAGTTAAGATTTAGTTTGAGACCCATTTTTTTTATAGGCATTTAACAGAAATTTCTGAGCCCGGTTGAGTGTTATTTTTGCATTATTAAATTTGACTTTATCAAAAGCTTGCGTATAAGAAAGCCAAGCATACCCTTGATGCTCAAAAGATAGTTTAACTTCATCAGTTGTAGATTCTGCAAGAAAAAAAACAACTCTTTTTTCAACTAACTTACCATCCCTTCGATAATTATACTTTATGCTTTCATTAAATTCAGGGAAAAATAATAAATCACTTATGCCAGTTTCCTCGTTTATCTCACGTTTAGCGGCGGTTATGTTATCTTCACCTTTTTCAACATTACCTTTTGCAAAATCCCAGTGACCAGCTGGATAATGTAGAACCAAATATTTTATTACTTTATTAAACCTATAGAACAATATGGCCCCCGCAGATCTCTCTTGAATCATAGAGAACTATTTGTACTACAACTATTTAGACTTCACCAATAAATAGATTTTTTAGATTATTTAAAAGTCCTGCTGAACCGGCGGATATGAACCCTAAATAGGAATTACGGGTTAGATCTATATCTGCGAGGGTTCGGTCGAACATATGTGTGAATCCGCCTGCTTCTTGTATCATAAATATTGAGGGGAGACAATCATATGTACGTAAATATCTAAAAGGTGCCACATAACCATCCACATGTCCTATTGCGACATATGCTGATTCAAGAGCGGCTGTACCAAAACATCTGGGATAACGAATATTTGTGATAAGTTTACCCAGAATATTGGAATCTTGTTTTGAAGCGTGTTTTGAAACCAGATTAATGCAAACAACAGATTCATTTAATTTTATCTTTGGAGAAGGTTTAACAATTTTTTTTTGATATTTGCAGCCTTCATTTATAGAAGCAGTTATAGTTTCACCTGTGATGAGATTAATAACGCCTGCGGCAACAATATCTTGATAATAATGACCAGCAGCTATTGCAATGCTAGTTGAGAAGATTGGCAGTCCTCGCCCTGCGTTAGTACTGCCGTCAAGAGGATCTAGAAGAACGGATATTTTTGATGATGGGTTGCCAATTATTCCTGCTTCCTCAGATATTATTAAAGCTGGATCAATTAATTTTTGAATTCTACCAATTATAGCGTCTTCAATTTTTTTATCAAATACTGAAGTTTTGTGTCCCGATGTGTTTAAACCAATTAGTTTACGCCCTTCAGAAATCTTTATTTTATCGAATTCATATTTCGAATGCGTTAGAATGGATATAATTATATCTTCATAATCCAAATGACCCATAAATTACGCATCTTTGTTTTCATTAAACTTGGGCGTCTCGAGCTTATTACTTCTAATTATTATTGCAGTTATAATTATTGCAAGTAACGCAAAGATAGTTGGGTAAGTATATCTTAGCAATACATCTTCTTTGAGTTGTATAATTAGCTCATCAGTTGTTCCGTTTAATGTTTCATCTTGGAACTCAAAATTGACTTGGGGTTTACTAAGTTTTAATGTGAGGCCTGTTGTTGGTTGGACTATTAATTCATATGTTTTAGTATAATTGGCTGGTAATTCAGATAGATGTATATCAGTCGACCCTTTCAAAATTTTAGATTGAAGTAATGGAGGTATCTTTGCTTGAACATTAGTTACTTTTAGTGGAGACAGATTTATTATTTTCATCAATATTGTGATAGGTTCACCTTCAATAGGTTCAGTAAGTGGAGGTAATAATTCAAGTTTTATTGGCGGGCTTATTAATAGCGGTTCTGATGTTGAAGTTAAGACATTATTTTTTGCAGAATAGATATAATTTGCTCGAACAGAAGAATATTTGAATGATCCACTGTCCGCGAATTTGACAATAAATGTTAAATTAATGGCTTCACCTTGTTCTAATTTGGAAGCATTAACTGGAACATTACCTTGAATAATTTCCAGATATGCTTGATTCAAAGGCATAACTTCAACGTTGAATACCGGAAGTGTTCCTTCATTGGTTATTGAGATCGATACAGTAGCTGTTGAATTTATGAATCCAGAGTTTTTTGTCAATATTTGACTAATTCTTAGGCCATTTGGTAGATCGAATGAATTTGAGGCAGTAGTTAAGTTAAAACCATTCCATCTAATAGTAAGGGTGGTAGGCAGGATTATATAATTATCGTATTGGTTTTCCGCTTTTGAGATATACTCATATGCAATGTTTTGAATTCCACTTTCAATATATTTCGTAGAAATTAATATTGATCCTGATTGAGTAAGATTACCGGAGATGAATGTAGTTCCAGATGGAGGCTCTTCCTCTAAAAAGAGTTGGGTGCGGTTTACAGATTGGATAGAAATAAATGACGTCGTTTTTATGATTGATTCAGTATTTATTGTAGAGAATTGAGAATATTTAATTATTTTAATGTGAGGAGCCATTATTGTTGAACGTTTAAATTCAATTAAGATTGAGTTAAAATTTGCTTTCTTTGTTACAAGGTCTTCATCTTCCCACGTGACAACAGGTTGCACACTTTTAAATGGCGAGATAAGATTGTCAGGGTTTATTATTGTTGTAAAATTCCATTTATTATTGGGTTGTAAAGTTTGCTTATTTCCCATTAGTTTATTGTT
>CAYNJB010000140.1:0-2855 GCA_964397515.1 uncultured Nitrosopumilales archaeon
TAGTAGATATAAATATTGAAGTAGTTTATAATTAAATTTACATATATTTACCACGATATTTAAATTGAAGGAAAAAGCACGTATTATTTGAGGGTCTTTGAAAATATTACCTATTCATACTCAAAAGAATCAACTAACAATATACAATTGCTTAGTAATGATAAAAGGATGTGGAAATGATGTGTGAACTGAAAGTTAGTATTCAAAAAGGAGGTCATGTCGATGATGTCGCTGAAAATATCATTTATGCAAAAGTAACAAATTCCGGGCTTATCATAAAAGACATATTAGGCAACTCCAAAAAACTTGAAAACGCCGTAATCACTGAAATAAACATAAATAAAGAATCTCTAACGCTATCATATCAACCAATTCTAACAAAAGTACAACACTTCCAGAATATTACAGACTCAATTATCTCTGATGGCCAATATAGCCCAGAACTTGAATCCGTGTGGGATGAAATTAAGGCCGAAGCTGATTCAACTATAAGAGATCTATGGGAAAAATTTGGTGGTAAAAAAAATTAATGACTTTGTCTATAGCTGTTACTGGGAAAGGTGGTGTAGGAAAAACTACAATATCTTCTCTATTAGTGAAAGCCCTTCATGAAAAGACCAATGAACTAATACTCGCTGTAGATGCTGACCCAAACGCAAACTTTCATGAAGCATTAGGTGTAGACACTCCTAAAAGTGTTGGAGATATCCGAGAAGATGTTTTGAAAATTGGAGAAAATTTACCGCCAGAACAAAGTAGATCTGAATACCTAGATGGGCTAATAAACAGCTCAATATGTGAAGGTGAGGGCTTTGATTTATTATCAATGGGTAGACCTGAAGGTCCAGGCTGCTATTGTTATGTTAACAATCTTCTCAGGAAAATAGTGGATAATTTAAGCGAAAAGTATCATCTAGTTGTAATGGATGCTGAAGCTGGACTGGAACATTTTAGTCGGAGAACTACTAAAGATGTGGATATACTGCTTGTTGTATCTGATTCTAGCGCAAGAGGACTTATGACCGCCCAACGTATTAAGAACCTTATAAGCGAATTGAATACTAATGTTGGACGTATCTTTCTTATTGTGAACCGAGTCAAAGATTCTCTTGCCGATAAAGTATCTGACGAAGCTTCAAAGGTAGGAATTGAGGTTATTGCTCTAATTCCTGAAGATGATCTTGTTCAGCAATTTGACTTTGAAGGTAAACCTCTGACTTCTTTACCTGAAGATTCTATTGCTTATCAGAATATTAAAAAATTAGCCGACAAAATTTTAGCGGCAGTAAACACAAAGTCAACAAAATGGTGGGAAAAAGTGTGAAAATCGCTATTGCTGGCAAAGGCGGTGTTGGGAAAACTACAATAAGCGGAACCTTATCCCGTCTTCTTGCTAAAGACGGACTCAAAGTATATGCAATCGACGCTGACCCTGCTATGAACCTCTGGATTTCTTTAGGAATAGACAAAAAAAATGTGGAATCTGCGAGTCCTCTTTCTGAGAACGATATCCTTGTTGAAGAGCGAACTGGAGCTAAACCCGGTTCAATTGGCGGCGTTTTCAGTCTAACGCCTAAAGTCAATGATATTTCAGAAAAATACGGAGTTTCCGGACCAGACGGAGTCAAACTTCTGATATTAGGCACAGTGAAATCTGGCGGTATAGGTTGTATGTGTCCTGCTAATTCGCTGTTAAAGGCTTTGATGAGGCATCTCTTGATATCTCAAAATGATGCAGTTGTATTAGATATGGAAGCTGGATTGGAACATTTAGGCCGAGGAGTTGTTAAAGGAGTAGATGTCTTGATAAACGTAGTTGAGCCATCATATCGTTCAATTCAAACATCAATCCGAGTGAAAAAGCTCGCCGATGAGCTTGAAGTTGAGAACGTTATTGTAGTTGGAAACAGAATAACTAATCAAAAGGAAGAAAATTTCTTGCGTAATGAATTTAAAGCTTTGAATCAAGATCTTTTATCTATAATTCCTTATGATCCAGCAATACCTGAAGCAGAAATGAATGGGGAAGCTCCAATTGATTATAATCCAACTTCCCCTGCAATGAATGCATTAATCGATTTAGAAATGAAGCTGAAAGAAAAATATGTCAAAATCTCAAGAAAAGACTGACACATCAAAGTCAACTCCTAATTTATTTAACATTAAAACTCGTGAAGGTGATTTTTTAGAACTTGATGACTTCAGTATTTTCGAGGTCAAAGGTTTCCAGCATCCTCCTAAATGTGTTATTGCATATCCTCGGTATATTCCTAATAAATTTGGAGATCGAATAAGGAATAATGTCCGATACCATAAAATATACACCCTCAAAGAAAAAAACACAGTGTTACGAAACCTATATTCTGATCTGTATATGAAAGACCCATTCTTTTCTAAGATTATTCCCTCTGTGCCAATAAATAAAATCCGGAAATTATTCCAACCCCAAGACACATTATCTTCCTTATCATCTAAGAAAAAGTTAGTTGGGCTACGTAAAAAATCAGTTAACCTCGCAGAAATTATATCTTCCAGAAGTGGTATTCATGTTGCGAAATTTGGTTTATCCGGCTCAATAATGGTTAACCTTGACCAATCAAACTCTGATATAGATCTTATAATATATGGATCCGCAGAATCTCAGAAAATCTCAAAAACAGTCAAAGAGCTAATGATCGAAGGAGATCTAATCAGTCGCCATAGTGGAGATAATCTAAATGCGCTATATAATTTCAGATCTAAAGACTCAAAAATTGGTTATCATCAATTTATGAAAACAGAGAAACGTAAAAGTAATCAAGGTATTTTCGATGGGACCGAATTCTTTATTCGTTATCTTAAAGAATGGAGTGAAG
>CAYNJB010000141.1:0-2833 GCA_964397515.1 uncultured Nitrosopumilales archaeon
CAACTAAACTTAAGAAATTATTAGTCAAAAATCTCTAGGAGTATTTTATTCAATATTGTGTAGAATTTGGTCAAATGTACCTATAAAGTATGCATTTAATATTAATAGTTTACGAAAACACTAACAAAAAAGGCGAGTTATAGAGTTATATAAAAATGGATAAATTTATAGATGTTAAAGACATAACCGTAACAAAGACTGAAGACATAAGAAAGGTTAAAAACATAGCATCCCCAGAGGAAACATCTGCTGAGGAGGTTTATTCTGGTGAACGTAAAGGACAAAATATTGCTTTGCCTTTTTCTAGTCTTATCAATGTTAATCGAAAATATTACTTTGATAATTTCAAGTTGAATGAGTTAATTTTTGCAATCACAGACAAGTGTCCATTTCGATGTAAGACTTGTTATTATGCTGACACTATGGATGCAAAAAATGAAGAAGCCATTTATGGCATGAGTCTTGATGAAATCACAAAAATCTCAGCATCACTAGGACACTTTGATAAACTACTAATTACTGGTGGAGAGCCTTTTCTAAGGAAGGACGTTGCAGAAATCTGCAAGATTTTCTATACACAGAATAAAGTAAGACATATCCATCTTCCGACAAATGCCTTCCATACCCGCAGAATTGTTTCTACGGTTAAGAATATTTTAGAAGAGTGCACTGAAATTAATTTTGCACTGAGTATATCTATAGATGGCTTTAAAGAAACACACACAGAAATTAGAGGGGTAAAGCGATCATTTGAAAAACTACTAGAAACAACACACGCGATGGGAGAATTAAGGAAACAATATGATAATTTACGCTTAAATATCATTACTGTGGTTAATAACAGAAATTTGCATGAAATCCTTGATCTTGCAGAATTTGTAAAAAATGAATTACCGGTTGATAGTCATGGACCAATTCCGGTACGTGGTGACCCTTATGATAAATACATGCGTCCTCCAACAACTGAAGAATGGGATAAATTGTCAAAGGAATTAATCAAAATACAAGGCGATTGGAATAATAAAAGAGAAGAGAGTTATGCGAAGAAACTCCTCCGCACGAATTCAGAGGGACATCTTTACAAGGTTATCACTAGAGTAATGAAAGAAGAAGGTCTCCCATTTCAATGTAAGGCTGGAGAACTCATCGGAGTGCTTGAAGCAAATGGAGATGTTCGTGTATGTGAATTAAAAGATGTAATAGGCAACGTTAAAGATTTCGATTACGATTTTAAAGGTGTCTGGTTTTCGGATGCTGCTAACAAAATGAGGGAAACCGTGCCTGGTTGTTCTTGCACACATCCCTGTTTCATAAATGCAAGCAGGAGAATAGGTTTGAAGCAGATTATTTCCACTGCTACAGGCACTGTATGACCAAATGCATGTAAGCGTCATACTTACTATCAAGAATGAGTCAGTTCATATAAAGAATTGTTTGGATAGTATTATCCACCAAAGTTACGAAGATTTTGAGATTATCGTTGTAGATGACTATTCAACAGATAATACGTTGGAGATTCTAAACTCTTTTAATGATAAAAGGATAAAACTGTATAGTGCTTTAGAAAAGGGACTTGGGCACGCTAATCTCAGAAATTACGCACTAAAGAAAGCTAGTGGGAAATATATTTTTTTTACTGATGGAGATTGCGTACCTCATTACAACTGGATAGCTGAGGGGCTGAAAATATTTGAAAATGTAGATTGCGTTGGGGTTGAAGGTAAAACATTTTATGAGACAAAAGAAAGCTTAACGGTTACAGACTATTACACACAAAGACTTGTACCTGGAGGCTTTATGACCTGTAATGTTGCATATCTCAAGGACTCTATAATTGATGCTGGTTATTTTGACCCAACATTTAGATATGTTTATGAAGATAGAGATCTTGGCATGCGGATAAAAAAATTGGGTAAAATATATTTTGAAAGTAATATGTTAGTTTTTCATCAAATGAAGAAAGTAAATATAAAAAGTCTCTTCAGAAGGTCTAGAAGAGCAGGTGACATGGTTTACTTTGATGCTAAACATGGTAGAAGCTCAAGCGAATATATTAAAAAAAATGTCCTTTATCCAGGCCATCTACTTAGCATCTTCTTTCCTCCTTTGATTTTTCTTGGAGCTCGAAACGAATCTATCTATGATTTGTTTATCTGTTTCATGAAATATTTCAGTTTCATATTTGAAAGACTTTTTATATGGGCATTTGCTATTAAATTTAAAAAATTTATTGTTTAGAACTAGTTCTTGGTGTGAAACACGATAATTGTTCTAGTGGCATTACCAATCCCCACTTCGAACCTGTTATTAATTTCTCTAAAGATGAGAAATTGTTTAGATCTATTTCTAGTAGGTTAGATTATCATCTTAACCGAATAACTAAGCCAAGGTCTAAAAGTATTAGGTAAGCAATAATTTGCCTTGTTAGTGTTTTTAATGTCGTCAATATAGTAAATAAATATGAGTCATAATATCTTTATCCTCTCGGACAGGAGTAGTTAATCTATGTGTGGTTTGACTTAGGTTTGTTAGGCTATAGGTGTGGACGCACTTTATATGTTTTTTTTATTTCTTGGACTGCCGATAGTATCCATCTATCTAATAATAAAAGGCAAAGGATCATATCTCAGAATTATAGGAATAATAGTAGCTATTGTATATGTGCTGTTTATAGCTTATATGATTGCTTGGGCTTATTTTGGTCAATTTCCAATTACCGATGATGGATTCTGAAATTGGTGATCTCTCCTAACTTTTTTCTTGATTCTTCTTTCTTGCTCTTAACCAGAGTATTAAGAATATGAGAATCAATAGTGGCTGCAGGATAACGAAG
>CAYNJB010000142.1:0-2828 GCA_964397515.1 uncultured Nitrosopumilales archaeon
ATAAAGTGTCGTTCCGGGAATCGGGACTACTCTTGAGAAACCGGCATTATCCAATTCTAGTGATTTAGCAAATCGTATAGTTTCCCTAATGGTTCTTTCATTTTCGTCAAGCATCCCAAGCATAAAGTACCCCATTGTCCTTAACCCAGCTTTTTTAGCAGTCGAAATCGCACTGGGTACTTGATTCAAAATAATTCGTCGCTGCATTAAATTAATGATATTCTGATTTCCAGATTCTATCCCGAAACCAACAGAAACGCATCCACTTTGTCTAACCCTAGTGTAAAGATCTTGGTCAGCATGGTTAATTCTGCTTCCAGAGTAACTCCAAATAAGATCAAGCCCCCGACTATCTATCTCGTCACATATTGAATATACTCTTTTTTTGTTAATATCGAACATATCATCATTAAAAACAACACCATTAATTCGGTATCTTTCCATTAATAATTGAATTTCATCAACAATGTTTGTGGCGCTTCTACCCCGCCAATGGGCACCTGTTGCTTTTCGATCACAATAGATACATCCATAAACACAGCCTCTACTAGAAATCATGTTAGTTGCTCGAAGCCCGTATAATCCGAACCAGTTCTCAAATGACGAAATATAATTTTCCATCCGTAGCAAGTGTCTAGCTGGAAACGGAAGGCCATCCAAATCGCCAATCATGGGGCGGGGAGGAGCATGCACCAGCTTTTTGCCTTCTTTATAGATTAAACCTAATACGCCTTTGAAGTCTTGCCCTTCTTTCAACCTTTTAAGGATTTCAATGATAGTTACTTCACCCTCGCAAGACACCAGAGCATCAATAGAAGAATGCCTTAGAAAAATTTCAGGGCTTGATGTCGGCAGAGGACCTCCCACGATGACGGGTGTTTCAGGTCGGGTATTCTTGACTAATTTCGATAAAGCAATAGCATCGTGATACTCGGTTATCATACATGTTATCCCGATCAGATCAGGATTAGATGATTTGATGATGTCACGGAGACTGTTTAACGATAATCCCTCAGCTGGTAGATCCACTAACCTGACTTTATGTCCAGCTCGCTCGATAGATGCGGCTAAATAACCAAGACCGATTGGAGCAAAATATGATTGTGTACCTGATCTAGGCTTTAATAGAAGAACGTTCATCATATATATCACCGAATTGTTGACATAACCAACAGATTGTTTAGGGAAGTTGCACTACTCATTTATGTAGGTCCAGCATTATTTCCAAATGGGTTTAGTTCCAGCACCCTTACGATGTAGGAGCGTTTTTAAAGTATATTTGAGAGGCACTTTCTGCACGCCTTTTATTAGCCGACCGAAGTCGCGGCGTTTTATTGCATCTTTTGCCTCCATAATTACATTTTGCTTAAAGAAATATTCTTGGACTTCGGATAGGATTTTGTCTTCAATTTCACTCATATTTAGTTGGGTGGATGTATAACCGAATGTTTCAGCCATTGTTTCCATTGTATTAGGGAGCTTAAGTCGACCATTATTAATGCAATATTCAAAGAGTTCTGAGCCGGGATAAGGCTTGTAGATATTGCAGATTGTAAAAAGATTAGGGATGGAGTCGATAAGATTGACTGTCATCTTCAAATCGTCAATAGTTTCTGTAGGCATACCGATCATAATTAAGGCGTTAGCACGTATTTTTACTTCTTTGCAGTTACTGAAAGCTTTGGTGATTTGGGATACAGTTTGATCTTTCTTGATGAAATCAAGCATACGGGGCGATCCGGATTCTACACCGTATTCTATGATTTCGCAGCCACTGTTTTTTTCCATGAGAAGTCTGTCTTGAGTGGCGTAGATCACCCTTGATGAGTGTTGCCAGCGAATATCAAGATGCTCAGTCTTCATAAGCTTGCAGATTTCATCTAATCTTTTTTTATCTGCATCAAAATTGTCATCAAAAAAATGTATGCCGTCAATCTTATATTTTGAGTTAAGAAAGGTTAACTCTTCAATAACCTTCTTGGCGGATATTGTCCGGAATTTTATTTTATCTTTAAGAAAGATGGGCTCCCAGCAAAAAGCACACCTATATGGGCAGCCCCTAGAAGTCATAGTAACAATAACTTTCTTCGCATAATAGGATCTATCCAGATATTTTGGGATATCTATTAGAGACCAGTCATTCATAGGTAGATCGTTGAGGTCGCTAATTAAAGGGCGTGGGGGATTTTCGACGATTTTCCCACTTTTGTCTTTATAAATTAGGCCTTTGATGTCTCGGTAAGACTCAGGTTTTTGTAGTTGTTGCATAAGCTCTAAAATTGTAATTTCACCTTCTCCTATAACCAGTATATCAACGTCGTTATTCATTAGCACTTGTTTGGGAAACAGAGTGGGGTACAGCCCGCCGCAAATTATTGGGATGTCCTTACCCAATTCACTCTTAACTTCTTTGATTATTTTGAGAGCGTCAAGTATTAAAGGACCTGTTGCAAAAAACGATACACCTACAGCTCTTGGATTATACTTCTTCAGATAATCACGTACATTATTTTCTTCGCGACTAGCATTTCTGTCAAGTATCTTTACTCCATAACCGTTTTCTTGGAGATAGGTTGCGATTGATAGAAGTCCAAAGGGAGTGTATGCAGGTGGGTTTGGACGGTTTAAAGGGTTAATTAAGAGTAGGTCAATGCTCTGTGAAGCCATAAGTTGATTTAATTAATTAAAGTTTATATTGGTTGTGCAAGACTTTAATGAATAATGCGTTTTATCGCAGCAGAATCATTGGAATTTTATGATCTAAAAATGATATAGTCATTAGTAAGCATAGGAAATAAAAACATAGCCTCAAACTTGGGGCAAGATAA
>CAYNJB010000143.1:0-2818 GCA_964397515.1 uncultured Nitrosopumilales archaeon
TACCAGCAAGTTTTATATTTAATTTTGGAGCATCTCCAGCAATATTTTCTGGCAACTTCTTCTCAACTTTCTTTTCTTCTGTTTCTATAAAATCTTTTTGTATTTTTTTTATATCTGTTGAAGATGTACTCATACCTAATAATTCAGATAGTTTTTCATCACCATAAAGACTAGACGCTGCTGTTATCTGAGAAGATGTAAACTCATCGCCACCCTCACCAAATGTGTATTTTCTTTCACCTCCTGTTAATATTTCACCTAAACTTCTTTTAGATTCAACTGGAGCAAATTCTGACATATATGAAGATTTATCTTCAAGTTTATCCCAACCAATAGATTTATAAGTTTTATCTTTTTTTAATTTTTCAGCTTCTGATTCACCATAAGCCTTTTTAGCCATGCCCTCTTGAATAGTAGCTCTATCAGCAGTAGCTTCTTTTTTAGCTTTATATCCACCATAAAGGTCAGATGCTAATCCTATACCTTGTTGAACAAGAGCTAATGTTTTATCTCTCTGAGTTGTTTCAAATTGATACATAGCTTGAGATGCCTCTCTTTCAATGCCAAGGTTCTCTACATCATAAAGACTAGCTTTATAACTAGCAGCTGCTTTACCAGCCCCTCTGTAAGCGCTATATAGTTTATTACCGTTAGCCATGTAAAATACTCCAATTCAATTTACTATAATTCAATAGTGATATCAAAGTCATATTATCTAACAATCCCTACACTTTTAAGAGCTAACAGTATTTCATTTACCTTATTCGCTAAAGAAGCAAAGTCATCATCCTGCCCAGATGTTGTTGTGGTACAATCTAATGTATTGCTTACTGTGCCTCCAGTGCTATCTTTTAATAAAGAAATAGATTTAGCTGGTATAACGCTATCATCTTTAAATGCTTGTTTAACACTATCTATCCTGCCCTGCTTTTTATGGACATTAATTCTCTCTTGTCGTGACATAGCCATATTATTTTATATTCTTCATTCTATAAATATATGAAATATCATTAATTTTAAATCCAGATGGTACTGTCCCATCCGTTATGAATATCAATTTAAATGATTTTTTATTATTTGCTTCTGATGATGTATCCGGTTTCAATTCAGCTATTTCCCATCCATTAGCGGAATCCAACTCAGGGGGTGTTGTAAAATTAGCACCGCTATTAGCAACAAAATCAACAGCCCCACTTAAACCATCAGCAATATATTTTGCGTGCACATTAGAAGTCGCATTTCCTGTATCATATGTAACTAAAACTTTATATAGTTTTTTATTTCTTCCAGGTTCTCCAAAATCTATATCTTTAGTATAAATAGCGAAGTTGCTTTGTCCAGCACTATCATCATCCCACATTCTCATTGTAGCCGACCCACTGGTATGAGCCCATACTAAATTACCATCCCAATCATTTACAAAATTTGTTAATACATTACTTGTTATAGAACTATTGCCTCTAACCCAAGATTGAGTAACCATATCATATAACATGATATTACCAGAACCAGCTACTGTATTATCATCTACAACAAGTAATTGTCTTTTATGTGGCAAATATCCAATCATAGGGTTATATGCAGAAAATGTTTCCCAAGAAAAACGACCAGACGAGCCATGGTCTCTTATTATTTGTCTTCCTCCTTTTTCAAGAAGATTAATAACTTGTTTACCATCATATAGATAACATCCAAATTTATTAACCCATGCAATTCCATAATCAGTTTTACAAACTGCCGATGGTTGTGATACTCCTTTATACTTATATACATCTTCTAAAAATTCTATATCTTGAGATACATTTATTATATATAATGTTTGTTCTTTAAATTGTAATATTCTATCAGCAAACTCTTCAAGAGCAACAATAGATTCACCATCATTTATAGCAGCTTCTACAACGCTAGATGATGGAAATATATCAAACTTATTCACAGGAGATTTTAACATAGCATCCCCTTTTAACTCTTGGATACCATCTTCATCTTTATTTTTTACACCACCAATATACATTCTACGACCAACCATTACAGCTGTTTTAAATCTTGATTTAATAGATGTTTCTTCGCTTAAAACACCAGTTCTACTTGTATATGTATCTACTAAATTAGGAGACAATAAATTATCATCATCAACCTCAAATTCATATTGACCAGATATTGCATCAAACGAGCAATCTGTTTCAATCCCCGTAGCAAGTACCCTACTAACACCTTTTACAAAATCATATTCAACTTGGGCTGTCCATTCATTAGCAGCTGAACTAGAACTCGCTTCTCTTATATACCAAACAGCCCCAGTTATTCTTCTGTTAAAATCAGTTGTAGACCCATGCTTAACATATAATTTTACAGTAGGAGATTTCCCAGCTCCGCTACTATTATTATGTTCAGTAGTATCTGAAGCTGAACTATCAAACATTCTACGAACTAATGATTCTTGTTTCTCATCATATATAAAAGATACACCATATTCCCATCTTTTATCCCAACCCATCGCAGTTCCACTCGTTGGTGTATCATAAAAAACTTGTAAATGAAGATTGCCAGTTGTTAATACAGAAATTGTATTATCTGATGGATTAGCTTCTTGAACTCTAACCTTCCTTATATCAACAGAGTTTATATATGTACTATTAAAATCTATAGTAGATAATTGAGTTAATATTCCATATGTAGCATCGCCATTAGCAAATGATTGGCCATCTCCACCAGAATCGTAATAATGGTTACCCATATCAAATGTGTATACAATATCCTTAGCTGCGCTAGGAGTCATACTTCCAGTTTCTGATTTAAATGTCTCTTTATAATTAGT
>CAYNJB010000144.1:0-2799 GCA_964397515.1 uncultured Nitrosopumilales archaeon
AGAATTAATACCGCTTTCTAATGGAGCAGCATTGGGAGAGAAATTGCTGCCAAATGTAAAAGATTTTTTAAAAAATTTCAAAAGTGACAGTAACTTTACTTGGGTTATAGGAGATGGAGGTGCTTCTCAGTACTTGCCAAGAATTGCATGTTTCGAATTTGATAATCACCGTTTTATTATTAATGGCATTGGGGAGGTCTCGGGTGATACTATCTTAATACTAAATGATGGAAAGATTTTCAAATATCTGCTTGATAAATAACTTGCCAACATCAAACAGCGAAAGTGCTCCTTGTTTATAAGGGTTTCAAATCGTGCACTCACTGAGTGGGAGTAATAACACGCCCGACAACCCCCATTCCTACGCTGCTTCCTATGTTGTAAAGATGTTGTAAAGACGCATTCCTTAAGTAATTGGTGTAATTACCGCTATATGCCAGGCAAAATTGATTAGAGACGCTTAGATTAAGTCTAATACGCCGAAAAAACTGTGGTTAAAGGCTTTAGTAAGTATTCATTTACTAAAATATTACGAATAAAAATGATATTCCCACAATTATTAGGGAATGATGTCTAAAATAAAGTATGATTAGTGCCTAAAAAAGGTTGCAAAGTATGTAACCTTTTTTAACGTTAATATTTAATTACAATAAGATTTTTAAAACAGAATTTAGGTGAACTAAATGGATCAGCAAAAGCAAACTAAGAATTTCTTTAAAGGTCATGCAATAGATTGGCAAAAAAAAGCATCCGATGAGGTTTATAGTATAATCACTGACAGACATCGAGCAGTTCACCGCACATTGTCTCGTTATTCAAATGATTCGTACCTATTAGACGTTGGCTGTGGTACTGGCCAGTTAGCAATAGAATCAACATCAAATGGCTACCGCGCACTAGGCATTGATTTCGCAGAAGAAATGATTGCTCAAGCAAAGATTAATGCTAAGAATTTGCAGTCTCGTGCAGAATTCCAAACTGAATCAATTTTTGATTTTGTTCCAAAGGAACAATACCACGTAATAAGTGCGATGGGATTCATAGAGTATATATCTTTAGAACAATTAGAAGACTTCTTAGTTTTTTGTAATAGAAATACCATTGAAGATGGTTCTATCTCAATCGGTTCTCGTAATAGATTATTTAATTTAACTACTTTTAATGAGTATACAGAATTAGAAAAACAATTAGGCTCTATTAATGAACTATTTGAAGAAGCATCAATATGTATTTCATCAAAGAGCACTGAAGAATTTTTAAATTCAATGCGAGGCTTTATTGGATCGTCTAGCCTAGTACAAAATGAATCGCATCCACTAACTGGTATTGAGGTTGGAACAAGGTATCAATTTACTCCAAGTGATTTGATGCATAGGATTGAAAGGCATGGATTCACAGTAACCAATATTTATCCAGTTAATTATCATGCGTTTCATCCAGTCATCGACGGTGAAAATAACGTATTACTGAAGAAGCAAATTGCCGAAATGATATCAGTAGATGGCCAAACTGACTTTAGATACATTCCTAATGCGTCATCCTTTGTGATGGAGGCGATCAAAAGTGCTTGATATTGTCATGTACCATTACGTGAGGCCAATTATTGGTTCTTCATATCCTAATATCAAAGGACTTGAACTCAGTGGATTCAAAAGGCAATTGGAGTATTTTTCAAAAGAGCGATCAATAGTATCAACATCAGATGTTCTAAAGGCTGTGGAGGGTGATTTAACATTGCCTAAAAATGCGGTATGGCTAACTTTTGACGATGGGTACAAAGATCATTTTGATTATGTAGCACCGTTGCTAGAACAATACGGTTTTGATGGTGCGTTTTTTCCAGTTTCAGATTGTTATGCCAAAAATCAAATTTTGGATGTCAATAAGATTCATTATATTTTAGCACTTGCAGAAACAGATGATTTGTTATTAGAAAATCTGCGTGATGAAATGTTTGGTGAAGGATATGGGCGTTCGGATTGGGATAATTTTTGGGTTTCTATAGATAAGTCAGATCGACATGACACTGAAAATACTATTTTCTTCAAACGTATGCTTCAGAAAGAACTTCCCATAGAACAAAGGCAAAAGATACTTTCGAATTTATTTGAAAGGATTGTTGGAAGATCTGAGGTGGATGTAGCTAATGAACTTTACATGTCAAAAAGTGATTTAATCTCTTTGCATAAAAGGGGATTCACAATCGGTTCGCATACTGCTTCTCATCGATGGCTCAATAGTCTCTCAGTAGATGAGCAGAAAAATGAGATTGATAATTCACTAAGCGCGCTTGAGAGTATACGTGGAGGTTTGGATAATTGGATAATGTGTTATCCCTACGGAGGGTATAACGAAGATACATTATCTATTTTAAAGGCAAATAACTGTGCGTTTGCGCTTACAACCAAAGTTTGTTCAACAGATCTTTCAATTCAAAACAAATATGAACTTTCACGCTTGGACACAAATGATTTTCCTAGTTAGTAACTGTTCAATCGTCTTTTCACTAACGCATTGATTATTGATTGAGGACGTTAGGGGCAAAGCAATCAAATAGTTAGATGTCTAAGTGTATTTGAAATAGCGTTGAAAAGTGGTTACAAAGTTTGTAGTCACTTTCGTAAATTACTATTGAAATTTAATAGGTTATTAGTTTACTGAATTGGAAATTTTAACTAGTAGACTTACAAACTACTTACATACTTTTTATAAAATCCATTTAAAACAATGACTTAGATGCTTGGACTATTGAGTGGGAATAAATTAATTCGTAGTGTTAAGAACTACATTTTTATAAAT
>CAYNJB010000145.1:0-2767 GCA_964397515.1 uncultured Nitrosopumilales archaeon
CTTTCTGGTGTTTCCCATGGAAATCCAATCATCAAGTTAGCATAAACCTGTAAACCGGCTGCTGCTGCCATTTTAGGTGCTTGAATGTTTTGTTCAAGCCTTACCCCTTTTCTGGTTAAACGTAGTGTTTCAGGATCACCGCTCTCCAGGCCATAACTTATTTGAAAGCAGCCTGAATCTTTCATTGCTTTTAGCAAGTCCGGATTTACAAGAGTTGCCCTGGAACCTGCCTGCCAAAGTATTTTTAAGTTCCGCTTTTTAATCAGTTCACAAAATTTATAAACACGTCTTTTGCTTACGGTAAAACAGTCATCTGCAATATTGAAACTTGTAACTCCAAATTCATCAATTCGCCTTTGAATGTCATCTAGAACTGTTTCTAAATTATAGTAACGTACTTTCTGACCAAAAACCTGACAATCACAAAAGGTACAACGCCCCGGACATCCACGGCTTGTATAAATTCTATTAACTCCTTTAACAAGACCATCAGGATTACGAAATTGCTCATGATCAAATATATCAAAGTCGGGCCTGGGAACTGTAACAAGATCAATTCTGTTCCTATCAGGAGTTGAAATAATTTTATTGTTTTCATCAAAATATGAAATTCCCTGAATTTTTTCTAATGATGTATTGTCTTGACCTTTCCAATAAAGACAAAGCTCACGCAATGTCTCCTCACCTTCATTGCGTACGACAATATCACATCCATTCTGAAGACATTCTTCAGGACAATCGCTAGGATGTGGCCCTCCGACAACCACAATCATACCTTCTTTTTTTAACTCACGAACAAGATCATATGTCTTGAGTACCTGAAAAGTCATCATACTAATTCCTACTATTTGAGCATTACACTTTTTAGCTTCGCAAACAAAATCACTAACTTTTTTGTAACTTGAAAATGTATTGATAGACGTAAAAACTTGAAAACCATTTTCTTTAAATATAGCACCAAGTATTGCTAAGTTAGAGGGGATTTCAGAAATGATAGTAGGATTAATAAGAAGAATGGAGCAATTATTAGAATAACGAAGTTTCACGATATCTATTTTCCATGATTAATCATGGAAATTCGAGGGAAGACAAATTATATGATGATTACGTTAACGCAGCAACGCTTAACAAAAAGTTACGTAATTACAATGCAAAAACATATTATGGCCTTACAGGCTTCCTAAGCATATTTTGGTTTATATTTCTATGTTGTAGATGGGTATCCAACCAATTCACAAGCTCTTTAAGACCAAAACAAGTGTTTCTTATATAAAGATCTTCAAAAATAACATTAAGCAATTTTAAGTCTTCTTCATAATCCATATCAAGGCGCCACTCAGGTCGAAAAAATTCAGATGGCGCTTCCATTATGTGTATTCTAAAATCCTGTGGATTTTCCTCAAAATAAAGATATACATGCTCCTGGCATGAAACATCGTTCTTTTTATTGACTATTTTGCAGATTTCCCGCAAATCCTTAGTTCGAAAAACCCTTATATCAACACCCTGAGGATAGGTCTGTTTCATAAGATTGGAAAGGTAATCAATATCGTGTTTTAAAAAATACGCCACTGCTTCATCTACCACTTCGGAACATGTTAATATGCAATCTCCTGTGATGTAGGCTATTATTTCTGCATCTACCGAATCTGCAGCGCGGGATATCCGTAGCAATACATTATTGCTACTGCCTCGATAACATACATATCCCAATTTGCTGCACAAATTTTCAATTGCATCATCTTCAGAGTTTTTAGAAGTTGCCACAACTATCTGGTTAATATTGTTAGCAAGCGATAAACGCTCTAATAGAAGCTCAAGTGTCGGCTTGCCCAAAATCATTTTCAAGGATTTCCCCGGTAGGCGTGAAGAACCCATTCTCGCCTGAACAATTGCAACAACTTTCTTCGGATTTATACTGATTTCTTCCATGATTCAAAATGTTAAGCCAAGAGGGCAACACCACTTTTCAATTATTATATACGCTAAAAAGACACCTCTTTATATGATATTTCCTCTCTTTCTCTTTTTTTTAAAGCATATTTCTTACTTCACTATTGCTGAGTTAAGGAAATCAAAGTGAATTCCCCTGAAAATGTTAATATAACAAAACCAAACTGAATTTATGACCATTTTTTGTACAACTGGTAGGTCAATAAAAGCATCCCCTTAACCTTTTATATCAATGCCGAAACCTCATCCTTAAAAACGCCTGGTTCTTCTTTTCCAAAGTAGTCATCACTTTCTCTGCTGTACCTAAGAGCAGTTCTATCTTTCCCGTTTCTTCTACTATATATTTAAGTTCCTCAGGGGTAGCAGAAAATATATGGTCAGTCCCTGGAAGGTCTTTACTTATTGTAAAATGCTTTTCTATTACATCAGCCCCGAGGCTCACCGCTGCAAGAACTGCCGTAGTACCAATCGTGTGGTCTGAATAGCCAATATATTTAGTGTATTTTCGCAATGAATTCATGACTTTTAAGTTTACATCTTCAACTTTCAAAGGATAATCACTTACGCAATGGAGTAAATATAGATTCTCGACCTTGAGAACTTCAACGGCATTTTCAATATCTTGCAGAGTACTCATTCCAGTGGAGAGGAAAACGGTTTTAAATTTCGAAGCAATAAACTCTAAAAGATCCCTATCGGCAATATGAAATGAGGCAAGCTTAATAGAATCCAATCCTTCGTCAAGACACCATTGGGCTTTCTCTGTATCCCAAACAGTAAAAAGAGGTTTTATGCCACTCTCTTTGCACTCTTT
>CAYNJB010000146.1:0-2720 GCA_964397515.1 uncultured Nitrosopumilales archaeon
TATCAGAGCATAAGATCCGCCCATCGCAATAATGGCAAGAACAGTAAATTCTGGATTGATAATAATTAAAGTAACAACGATAGAAATAGATATTAGTATTGCACTTATTGCATTCAGCAAACCAATGAGTATATGAAATATTGGATTAACCTTCTCAATGGCACTTATTATTTCACTGCTGTTTGTGGATACGTGCACTAAATAAGGCTGATATATAACTCGTCGATAAACCTCCACTCCAATTTCATGTCCAATATTGAAAACGATCCTAATAGTTGCCCATATTATAAATAAGCGAAGTACAGATGAGACAACAGCAGCAGCTGAAAATAGCAATGTGAACTGCCAACGTAGATCATTAGGGTCAGATAGATCAAAACGACTGCCAATTTTAACCACATAGGGCAATTCCAAAGCTTGAAGTGGGTCCATTAAGAAAGCCAAGAAGGGAACAACTAACCCGAGAGTAACAACCTCAGAAAATCCTCCAAACAACATAAGTATGGCTAATAGAGCCAGTTGCCAAAGCCTGCTTGGTGGCAGTTTGGACAAAAGCATTTTGATTGCCTGAGTAGATTTATATTTCATCTTTTATGGGATTTATGCTTCAGACTTCCGAAAAACTTCATCAAAATTAAGGGCCATATTGAACCTGACTGGCTTGATGAACAGAAAATAAACTCCCTAATAGAGCTGCAGCATATGTATTTATAACTCGTCGAAGATATCAGGATCCAGATGTTGCCTTGGTTGAATAGAGCGCAAAATAATGACGCATCAGAATCCATACAATTCCAATCACAAAACCAAGCATTGCTCCAAGCAAGACGATCAGAGACCTACTAGGTCTAGATTTTCTTTCAGGTATAAAAGGTGGTTCAATTATATTTAAGACATAATTACTGCTTATGTTTGCCGTCATTTGGGTTTGTAGTTGATCCAGAATCAGCTGATTGATGTTACTTCTTATATCTAACACTGAAGTTCTTGAAATTTCAGAAGTCAAATATGCTAAAGCCTCAGAAGAGCGTTTTAGATCTTTTTGGCGAATTATATTATCAGATTCGCGAATGATTAATTCCAAGAATTCCTTGGCAAAAATCGGAGATATATGCTCTGCAGATAAATGAATCCAACTACCTATTGTATCGTAGTCAGCATTGATTATTCCCCTGTAAGCCTGATAAGCTTGGATGTATGTGGGCTTACCTCGAGGCCATTCTTTGTTAACTGCGTCATAAATATTGGAATCAAAAACTAGTTTTTTTGATTCGCTGTCATAACTTTCAGCAGCCATAATTGATGGCAGAGCGTTTTCATCAACAGACAACAGGTTTTTAAAAAACACCCTGGACCTTATAGTATTTGTTACCAGCGGCCCTCTATCAGCACTCTGTGAGATGTTGATACCTGCGATTGACGCCAACCCACTAATTCTAGTGAGGCCACTTGCTTGTGGAGCTGGTTCGTATACGGTAAGTGTGGCCTCCGATCTATAGTAATTATTTAGGTTAAAGGCATAGAAAATTGAACCTAATATAAATACAGAAGTTATTAGAATCATTGAAGATCTACCGCTCCACAAGAGGTTAATAAGTTCTTTTAAATCAATCACACCAACCTGCATAGAGTTATTTGGATTGGTCCGATCTGGTTGTGTTGTATCATAATTCATTTTTAAGTTTTTCAATCTCTACTTTGAGTTTATTATATTCTTCTGATTTTCTCATCAGGAAATTTCGTGCAAGTATTGTTTTTCCACTGATGCCCCTTGGAGTTAATAAATAGATATAGCCTAATTTAGTATCCGAACGCTTAAAGTTATTTAATTTTAGCCAGCCTTTATCAACAAGTGCTTTGATGACATAGTTCGTTTTTCCTAAACTTAATCCCAATTCCACAGAAAGTTCACGTTGGGTTAAACGTGGATTATTTTCAAGTTTTTTTAGAACTAAATATTCAGTATCAGATTTATGCATTTTGAATTGCTATAGTACCGCAAGAATTAATTGTTAAATCCTGTTTATTTTTTGCTTTTTTAAACTGTGTTCAATCACTGAACGCAATATATAATATTATATGTTCACTGAATGAACAAACAATATATAAATAAATTTTTAATTGAAGATAATTTGTATTAAAACCAAGATTGTTACAACCAATGAAACTTAATTAGAAGTAATTCTTATAATATTGATCTACATATTCATGTAGACACTCATATTGAACAAAAGGTAAAGAAATTATCTGGTATTGTTTTGATGACTTCGGTAAGTATCCCAGACAATCTCTGCCCTTGATTATAGCAAGGGATAACTATGCTTATTATTGAATTAGAGCTTAAAGCTGATTTCTGAATATTCATGTTAAAACTTAAGTAAAATATCCTTAAATTTTGTGCTTTCCATGATTTGTTTTGGAAGAATTACCCAATTTTTTCCTAAGTCTTCTGATAAATCTGCTGCTGAAGTTCCAGTATGAATTAGTCTTTTTTTCTTATCATGAATATTAATAAAGACATAATCAATCTTGTTAAAAAGGCCGAAAATCTTAAAAATAGAATCTCTATCAAGAATTTCGCAGAAGATAATTGTTTGGTCTGTTTGGATTCTTTCAATCCCATCTCTAAGAATTATGAACTCTGCTCTTTCTATATCAAGTTTTGCTAAGGACAATATCTGTTCTTTGTGATTGGATTCTAGGTATTCTTTGAAGCTTAT
>CAYNJB010000147.1:0-2714 GCA_964397515.1 uncultured Nitrosopumilales archaeon
CACTTTGGGCAAGTTTTTTGTCAAAGGATATCTTCAGTGATCGTTTAGTCTAATGTTGACCCTGATTGACGTAGCTGGCCACATAAATATCATATACGTCACATGTACAGTTAGTTAGATTTGAGTACCTCAGACTCTACGTCCAAGAGCAGATTCATTAGCCTAGATATTGAGAAGAAAACTGAGGAACTGCGTGAAGAAAACATTGCTCTGGAAGCTCCTATCACCCTTTATCTAAACGATGAGAAAATAGTCACTCTATTTGCCAGCCCCACGAGTTTGGAAGAACTTACGATAGGTTACTTGCTTGACCAAGGAATACTTAGAAATATTAATGAAATCCAAAAAACTGTTATTTCAGGCAATGAAGTAAAAGTTGAAACCATATCATCTGTATCTGATAGGGTACGAGATGCTGAGACCTTCAAAGTTGTCACATCTGCATGTGGATCGACTGAAGATTTCTACCGAGTCTTAGATCAGGTTGAGACTATAAGTGTAGCATCTAATTATTCAGTTTCTGTTGAGGATCTGGTCTCGATGGTCAGAGACTTAAACCTCAGATCAAATAAAAGTCATCTTTTAGCTATACACGTCTCAGCTCTATACCAAAACGGGTCCCCGGTTGCTTACTCTGAAGATGTCGGTCGTCATAACTCAATAGATAAAGTGATAGGCTTCGCAGCAAAATCTGGTTTGAACTTCTCAGACACTATTCTGGTAACCACGGGTCGCCAACCTGCAGACGCTGTGCTCAAAGCTGCAAGAGTAGGGATCCCAATTTCGGTATCTATAAGAGACTCAATTCACTCTGGCGTATTCGCCGCATGGCGCGCCCGAATGACTCTGATAGGTGGAGCTCGCGGTCCAAAGATGAACATCTACACCCATCCATGGAGAATAACATATCCATTCAAATCAGCTAAGGTGAAATCAATATCTCACTAACCCTTTCTGACCGAGAACACTATCTCCAGCCATTGATCCGATGTTTCTAAGATTTGATGCCCTTTTTTTTCAGCCCACGCAGGTATATCAATAATAGTGCCTGAGTCCGTGGTTCGTATCTCCAAAATTTCGCCGCTTTTGAGCTCCATTATTGCCTCCTCTGCTTTAAGTATAGGGTATGGACAAAGAAGACCCCTAACATCTAGAACTTTAGCGGGGTGTTGCACCATTTCACTATTTTCACTTATGCTATACTATGTAAATGCGTTTTCAGAGACGCTTTTTTTTCAGGGCTAATGTTGCCTACCCTGGCACTGCTTCAAACTCAGGATTCTCGTCTTCTTCATCGGTTTCTAGATTTATTTTTCGGGTAATATTTTCGTCAATCAAATTTTCAGCTTCTGAGATAACTGTTTCTGAAGGTGTCTCTTCTATTTGATCCGTTTTGCTCTCGTATCCTACATCCGATGCAATATCTGCAAACAACGTGCCTATTTCCCCTATTTCCTGTGGATCAAGTCCAACATTTAATTCCCGAATTGTCTTTAATGTTTTGGAGATACCTAATGACATATCTTTGATATGTTCAGCTGTCTCCAACCGAATTGATATTTGAAGTAAAGCTGTTTTAGTCTGCGAGATTGTCTTAATCATCTGCCGGATGTGCGCTACCTCATTTGAATATATTGCGGCTCTAGACCTATCATTCCTATTCAGATACCATACTACTTTCGAGAAGTTACCTTGTTCCATATTCTTTAGTCTCTGTAAAATGATCTCTTGTTTAGTGATTTGGGTTGTTAATATTCTTCTGGCTTTCTCAAATTTAACAGTGATTGGTTCAGGCGATTTAATAAGTCTCCTGAGCCCAAAGCCTCTGTTATCTTTATCATCTTTGGGTGTGGATACCATCCTATATGGTTACACTAAAGCTATTTCTAAATCTTAGTGTCTGCTATGTATCTTTATTCGTTTAGGAAACAGAGATCATAAAATAATAAGTAAACTGTACTATACCAGATTAAGTGTAGTCAACTTATTATACTATTCTTATTGCTACTCAGAGTTATGAAACGCGGAAAGATAAATCTACTGATTGCGGCAGTGATACTTATAATCGTGGTCGCTGGATCCTCAGTGGTTCTTTTGACTCAACCAAACTCCGGTGAAGAATACGCTGTTATCGAGACAAAGTATGGCAAAATGGTGGTGAAATTCTTTTCTGAAAATGCGCCAGGGCATGTTCAGAACTTCAAGAACCTTACAAAGCAAGGTTTCTACAACGAGACAACATTCCATAGAGTGATTCCAGGATTTATGATCCAAGGCGGTGACCCTAATTCCAAAGATAATGACCGCGCTAACGACGGAATCGGCGGACCAGGTTATTCTATTCCAGCTGAATTCAACGATATTAGTCACAAGAGAGGTATAGTCTCTATGGCCCGATCTCAAGACCCCGACAGCGCAGGATCACAGTTTTTCATAGTAGTGAAATCTTATCCGTCACTTGATCACCAATATACAGTTTTCGGAGAAGTAATAGAAGGAATGGACGTTGCAGATAAAATAGTCGCTGAACCAAGAGATGCACTTGATAACCCTCTTACCAAGGTCGAGATGAAAATAATCATAACTACCACCCCTTAAGAAACTTATCGCAAGTAAGTCTAATCTTGGGCAGATATTTGCCGCGTTATTCTTGCAGAGTTAACAATCAAAGATGTTATATTAAGCTACTATCTAATAACTTAAATTATATTGCT
>CAYNJB010000148.1:0-2702 GCA_964397515.1 uncultured Nitrosopumilales archaeon
TATAATTATATTATAAATATCATAAATCTTATTGTTCTTAACATTAATCGTGGTAAACGAAAAATTATTATCGCAATTTTTGAAAATTAGAAAGTATCAATAATCAATTTCTTTGTTATTGTTGTTAACTGCTTTTCTTATTAATTATCCGTAGATCTAGATCTCTCGTAATACGGCGTGAATCTAAATTTCCTGGGTATGCCTGCTCTACCCAATTTCACAACACCTTTGAACGGTTCAGTTAAATCTTGTAGAAGATATTTCTCTGTAATCGGTTCACCTAGTTGTTGTGCTACGTATCGTGCTTCTTCTGATGGTCTTATTTGATATGAAATAATTGTGCTCAGGTTTCCAAGGATTTCCTTTTTGAAATCCTTCATTAATTGACTTGCTACTATCACACCCACGCCATATTCCCGCGATTCTCTAGCTAGTAGGTCTAATGCTGACTCGTTATACGCTAATCTGTGACCTTCGTCAATTATAATGAAAAATCTGGGCTTTCTACTTGGGCCAGCTATATACATGAAACCTAGCAGCTTCTGCAGAATTACCTCTGATATTGCTGTTTTTACCTCATTGTCTCTGACTGAGCTAAAATCTACGGTGGTTGTCTCAGTAACTATCTGTGAAAGAGGCAGTGTAGTGGGACTAGAAAAATACTTTTTCCATAAAATAGTCTGCAATCTACCTTTGAGCGTAATAATTGTGTTCCTGATCTTAGGATCATCAGCCATATTATCCAGAATTTTCTCTACATCGTCTAGAGATGGGGCTGGTTTTGCCCAACTTTCGCTGTCATCTTCAGTTATTCCGCAACTATGGTAACTTTCTAAAAACGCGTCAGCTAGTTTGGCTCGTTGTTGATCACCTAATTTAAAAATCTTATCAAATGCATGGGACACACTCAATGCTTTATCTTTGGGAGACCAAGGAGTTATATCCTTACTTTCCTTGCTGTCTAATTCCAAAGGGTTTATTGTGACTCTGTTTACATCAACTATGTTACCTAGTTTAAAAGTTCCTCCCTTAAAGTCCAATATTATAGATGAAATTCCATATTGTTCTAGCTCCCTAACAATTGTCTTCAGGCTTTGCGTTTTTCCGCTTCCTGAGGATCCGCATACTAGTAAATGCTGATTTGTTTCTTCAAAGGGTCTCCAAAAAACCTTTTCTCCCTGATTGGTCGACCCAAGTAAAATGGAAATATCGTTTGTCTTATCTCTGATCGGAGCTAACGGTGGCAGAATAGTCAGCGAAATATTTTCGGTAACATCTTGATCAACATAAAGAGTGCGAACCACTGGTTGCGCGTTTTCACTAAAAATATTCAGCTGATATTCGCCTTTAGGTACAGATAACTTAGCTGCCCCGTCTGAATCGGTTAACTGGGAAAATGAGTCCAGTTTTACAGACACACCTCGGGCAGGGTTTGATTTTTCGTCTTTCACAATCACAGATACAGAGAAATATGTAGGTTGTTCTGAGTCAGTTATATCTGAACGCTGTTTTTCGATAATGGGCTGTTCATGACTTAGAATTTCATGTTTTACAGGGTTAAAATATTGCTTATCTAAATACGCTTGATAGCCTTTGGTATTCTTGATGAGAAAAGGAACCGGCATCGATTTGATATATTGGGAAGTTAATCCTTGTTTACTCATCTTATTGACTTCTGATTCGATGTAAGTTTCGGGTAAGCTGAGCGATTGTAAGATAGTTAGCCATGTTGTTCGATCTACTTCATCGTATGTTAAATATTGTCTTAATGCTTTAAAAACTCTATAAGTGAAAAAATTTATCTTTAATTTTGTGGAAAAATCGTCTTTTATAATATCCGTGACCGCTGGAGACAAAAGATAGAATGCGTCTCTCAGCCCCTCTCCTCCAGTTGAGACATTAGCGACCGCGCTTACTACTGCTCCAAGTTCAAAGAGCCCTCTCCACAAATTCTTGATCTGCTTAGCAATATCCACATCTTGAATAAGATCAGACGCTGGATTGCCATGTGGGACATATGTTTTATGGTTAAGTTGGTTAATTCCGCTAACGGGCCACATCTTCCCTAACTTTCCGTAAGTCGGTTCAGTCCCAAAAGTAAACCAGAAACCTACAAGATTACTTGAGAACGTCGATAAGAATCTAAAAATTTTGCCTCTGATTATTTTTGCGAAAACCTTGTCAATTTCAAGACCGATGATTCGTCCTTGCTCAGTGCAGGTGTAAGCGCTAAGCCCCTCAATCACCTTCGATTTTCGAATAAACCCTAATTTAACAAGTATGTCAATCTCTTGGATATTATCTTTGTCAAAACTACTGCCAATAACTGCTCCGTGATATCCTATTTCTTCGGCTACAGAAATAATTCTGAGTACAAAGCTTATTTTCTCTATTTTATCAGGCGTTAACCCATAATCTTTGAGTTTATTCTTGAATTGATCGAGCATTATATGGGTACCCTTAACGTAAATAATGAGAAATCATCTATTATATATAACTAAATCTGTGATTTTTTTGTCTATGATTTTGAATCTTATCTGAAAAGTCATTTTCCAGGGTTCATTTATCCGCAGGCTTTTATTTCAAAGTTCACACACTCTTCAAATCATTGATTTAAGAAACATAGGCCAATATATCTGAGAGAAATGTGTATAATATGCAATGTACTTTGGGTGGAAATGTATAGATTTTAAGGTGCCAGC